>CAZLPE010000074.1:0-17824 GCA_964561325.1 uncultured Flavipsychrobacter sp. | reverse complement strand
AGTTTAAAAAACAATGCTCCATCATTGGCTCCGTAGTTGGGTAGCCAACCGTTTTCGTCTATCATGCACGTGCGTAAAAACTGCACAGATTTCTTCGCCCTGTCGTAAACAGCATCGGCAAAGCGCTCTCCGTTTTTTTCTGAAAGCGTTATTCCCCAAGTCAGCAATTGCACTACTATTCGGTGATAGTTCATAGAATATTGCAGAAACGTACCATCGGCATATATCTGGTAGGCTATTTCTTGTTCAAACCATTGTTTGCCTTTCTGTTTCCACATCGCGGCGCCGGGCAGTGTGGGGAAAAACATACCGCCAAGGTATAGCGTAAGGGTTTCGGTAATAGCATGGTTGTTGCGCACGGCTATGCGCGAAAAGTTGATGTTATTGTATATGTGGTGCAGATGCCAGTAAAGGGCATATTGCATTTGGTTGAAAACCTCGTCGGTAAGCGTTGGTGAGTTGCGGTAGTAGTGCAGGGCAAACAGCCAGTTGAGTGTGCGCAACGACATTTCCTGACTACAGCGGTAGTTGGGGCCGCAGTTTACCGGATTAGCTTTTATCCACGACAGTATATCAGCGAATACGTGTGCAGCGCAATCTTGCCGGAAATGATAGTCGTACCTGATAATATCGTGTAGATACGAAAAGCGCGACTTCTCCCATACATACTTAATGTCGCCGGCTTCTTTCGACATATCCGGTATTTCGGTCCAGTGTTTGCGAATATCGTATTTGTATTGTGTGTCTGGGTTGGTTATCCAGTCGTAATCTGCGCCAAGATTGGCCGTGATGCTATTAAAGAGCAGGAATTTGCCTACTTTGTAATTGTCGAACCTTGTTTTTAATTCTTGCGTAGGTAATCGGTCAAAATCGAGCGTTTCACGATTAGCGAAAAAAAAATGTGCAGGTGTTCGTTTCCAGTCGGCAAGGGTTAAATATTGCTGGTAGGGTGGGTTGGCAGGAAATTTTCTTTTCAGCATACCTGTACGCCTCATCAGTTCGTGAGTTGCTCTGAAGCTTACATATCTTGACCCCATATTAGAGATGAGGTTAATAATATTGCTGATTTTTCCCGGCATATCTTTTAAAGAGGCAATTGAATAACAAACTTATTATAACAACGCCGTGCAAATTTAGTTGAATCTACCAAGACCATTGGCTACTACCATAATTAATGCAAGCGTTTATAGCGTTACTACAAACTCGCAGCCCTCATTTATCTGGCTGTACACTTCTATTTTACCGCCAAATGATTCTATTTGCGTTTTGGTTATGTATAGTCCCACTCCTTTGCTGTCGTAGCCTTTATGGAAAACCTGATTAAGTTTAAACATTTTAGAGCCATACTTATTGAGGTCTATACCCATTCCATTGTCCTTCACAGATATCTGCACTCGTTCGTCTACTACCCGCGATTTTACAGTTATAACGGGAGGTACGCCCGGTTTGGAGTATTTTAGCGAATTGCTGATAAGGTTGTACAAGATACTTTCCAGATAAGCCTTAGGGTATTTTACATTTTTGGGGTTCAGATCAACATGAAATACCGCCTGTTTTTCAAAAATAATGCCCTGTAGCTGTGTAGTTATGTCTTGTATCAGCACACAAATATCGCAGTCGTCGAATGGTATTTCGCTATTGAGCTTTATTTCAGTTATTTTCATAAGGGTGTCTAAACTGCTTACCAGCGCTACGCTACTTTCTCTGATTAATTCAATTGTTTCAGGTTCAGAAAAAGCAGAACTTAGCTCCTTTTCGGCAGGCGTCGCCTGTGGATTGTGTTTGGTAATGAGCACATCGCTCAGCATTTTTATATTATTAGCCGGCCCGCGCAAATTGTGAGCTATAATGTGGCTCAGTTCCTCAAGTTGATTAATTTTATTAATAAGGCTGGTTTTGGTAGCTTCCAGCGTAACATTCTTTCTGTTTATTTCGTTTTCCAGTTCTTTTTTAGCGGTTATGTCTACTACCTGCGCAATAAAAAACTTGGGCGTTTTGTCGGCATTCCATACCAGCGAAACGGTAAGCGACACCAGTATTATGCGCTTTTCTTTAGATATATATCTTTTTTCGAGGCTGTAGGTAGTAAGTTCGCCGCGCAGCAATTGAATAACCAAATTACGGTCTTTTTCTACATCGGCGGGGAGTGTCAGATCGTTGAAGCTAAGCTGCAACAGCTCGTCCTTGGTATAGCCGGTCAGCTGGCACAATACTTTGTTCACATCCAGCCACTTGCCGTCGGGGCTAACTATGGCCATACCTATACCTGAATAGTCGAAAGCGCTGGCAAAGGTGTCGGCGCTTGTTTTCATTGCTTCCTGCGCTACTATCAGGTCGGTTATGTTGGCGCCATATGCCATTATCATTTCAAGTTCGCCATTGTCGTAAAAAACAGGGCTGAGCAATCGGAGGTGATAGCCTACTGTGCCATCTTTTGCTACAAGCTTTTCTATGTTTTTTATCTGTTCTTTTTTTGCCACAGCGTTGTCCATCTGGGCAAATCGTGTTTCGAAAAACGAGTCTGGACGGTTGCTATACCTTGCATAATCTATATCGGTTTTGCCAATCATCCATTTACGCAGCTCATCGTTTTTAAACGCATGTTTATTTACAAACAAGTATCTGTGATTGATATCGTATACCGCAATGTCTGCCGGTATGCGATTCAATACGTTTTCGTAGAAGTTGCGTTGGTCTTCAAAACGTTTTTCTGTATTCTTATGGTTGGTAATATCTGTGAACAGCCATAATGAGCTGCTTTTGTTGTTGTACAGAGAGAGCGGTATGTAGTCGCGGCTCAGTATACGTTCATCGAGGAGCATCCATTCTTCGTTCAATACAGGTTCCTGATGCGCTAAATGGGCAAGTGTTTTCTGAACAAATGTTTCTTCGTCCTGAAAAAAACGCTTACGCTCCTGAATGCCTGCAACAATATCTGAGCCTACAAGCGATTCAGGTCCAGCCGCAATATCGTAGATGTTGCAGAACATCTGATTTGCGTAGATGAATTTATTGTCGCCTCCGGTAAGCGCAATGCCTATTGGCAAATTATTGATGAGTTGCGCAAGGAGCGCCGCAGTATCGTGGTATTTTTCTTCGGCAATTTTTTGCTGGTTTATGTCGGTATGGGTGCCTATAAAACGCATTGGTTTGCCATCGGCGCCTTTCGAAATAAACACGCCCTTGCTGGCCACCCATCGGTAGTTGCCGTCTTTGCCCATTATTCTGATGTCGGCATGGTAGAACGGGATCGAACCGGCCAAGTGCGCTTCTATAATTTTCATAGACGCTTTTAGGTCATCCGGATGAATCCGCGCCGTCCACTGGCTTATTGTGGTAATGTCTTCTGGCGCATATTCAAAGTTAGCGTGCCATTTATCCGAAAACGATATACCGCTCGTTTCAAGATTGATGTCCCACACGCCGTCGCTCGAAGAGTCGAGCGCTAATACCCATTCCGACTCTACAGGAGCATTTGCCACGGGTGTTTGGTGGCGTTCTATAGTTGTCAGCACAGCGCCTTTTTTCCAACTGTTTACGAGCCCCTTTACCGTATATGTGGTGAGCTGACTTGCTGTTATCTGCGAATAATCAAACGATGCCTTTTTGCCGGTTGTATTAACGGTGTCGATTAGCTGTTGTAGCTGTGCTGAAAAAGGGATATTAGGAATGTCGCATATAGATCTGCCAATGAAATCTTCTGAAAAAAACAACGGGGCATCTGTGTCGCGACGCCAGACATTGACAAGAATATGGTTGTCCGAAAATGCTAACACACAATCGCTCACCTGCAAAAGCACGTCTACTATTACATTTAGTTCGCCCAGTTGATAATCTTCCATATGCTGTTTTGCTGGCTGCCAGCCTCCCTGTTGCACGATAATTATTGTTCCAACAGAATGATTTGATCGCCTAAGTTAATGGTTTTAAAATGAGTATGCAATTTTTGTCATTTACAAACATTTGACTTAGAAGAGGTAGTGAATTATTTGAGCTTAAACAGGTTGATGATATTGTTTACTATTCTTGGAGCTGTATGGCCATCCCACAACTCTGGTATAGCTCCTTTTTTCCAGTCTCCTGAAAAAAGTCTTTCGAATGACGGCGCAATGCTCGCCGGATTTGTGCCCAGCAATTCATTTGTGCCCACCGTGCATGTTTCCGGGCGTTCTGTGCTATCGCGCAGCGTCATACAGGGGATGCCCATTACGGTTGCTTCCTCGGTAATGCCGCCAGAATCTGTTATTACTGCTTTGGCATTTTTTACAAGGTAGTTAAACTCCAGATATCCAAGCGGTTCTATCACATGAAGGTTGGGCGCTGAGATGCCGGTATTCTCCAGCATTTTTGCGGTGCGCGGATGAACGGGAAATACTAATGGCATACCCTGCGACGAGGTAACAATGGCTGTTATTAGTTCGCGCAGATTTTCCTTGTTATCTACATTGGCGGGGCGGTGCAAGGTCATAATAATATATCCCTTTTCGTGTAGTCCGAAGGTCTCCCACAGTTGGGGCTGCACAAAACGCGGCATTTGCCTATACAGGGTATCGATCATGGTGTTGCCAACAAAAAATATCCTTTCGTCTTTAACGCCCATATTGCGCAAGTTACGATTGGCCACCTCCGAGGTAGTGAAGAAATAGTCGGAGATAGAATCTGTTACTATGCGGTTTATCTCTTCCGGCATGGTCCAGTCGCCCGACCGTATGCCGCCTTCTACATGCGCTACTTTAATGTTGTTTATTTTCTTGGCTGCAATAGAGCAGGCCATAGTAGAGGTAACATCGCCCACCACGATACACAGGTCGCATGGTTTTTCGAGAAGCAGTTTTTCGTAGCCCACCATTATGCGTGCAGTCTGTTCGGCCTGAGTGCCCGAGCCTACCTCCAGATTATGGTGCGGCGCAGGTATGTTGAGCTGTTCAAAAAAATCGCCGCTCATTTTTTTATCATAGTGCTGACCAGTGTGCACCAACCGATAGTGTATATCAATCCCATCTAGGGTTTGTTCTTCTATCGCTGCTATTATTGGTCCTATCTTAATAAAATTCGGCCTTGCCCCGGCTATTATGTCTATTAGCATTTGTAGTGTTGTTTTGTTGGCGATTGCTCTGTATCTGAATTGCTGTTTATACCTCCACCCATCTCCTTTCCATCAGGCTTTCTATGGCTGCAAAGCTGGCCAGGGTAGTGTTCACTATTTCGTCAATTGGTATTAACGCCTGACCTCCGGTTTTTATACGCTCCACCAAAAGTGCAAACTGCGCTGCATGGCCTTTGTCTACATTAGTTTTCAGTTTAGAGAAGTTGCTTGTGCCATACCCCTCGGTCACCCGGAAATTGTCGGTAATGATCGTGCGTTCCTGCGCATACACTTCTATACGTTCTTTAGAATATGCTTTGCTGCCATTGGCAAAATAATTGATCACGCCCGTGCTGCCATTTTCGTATTGCAGCAGTATGCTGGCGTTGTCGGTATTAGCTTGCGGGTTTTGGGTCATAGCGTTCATGCACACCGCTTTTATCTTGCTACCCGTCAGGTAGGTTATGAGGTCCATGTAGTGACAGGCTTCGCCAATGATACGTCCGCCGCCTACCTTCATGTCGTGCACCCACACATTTGCCGGTATGGCGCCCGCATTCATGGTGGCTATCACATTCATGGGCACATTGCCCACCTGTTGCTTTACTTTTTGCATATGCGGCGAAAAGCGTCTGTTGAAGCCAACTGTCAGTGTTTTACTGCCGGTGTATGCATTCAGTATCTCGTCGAGGCCTTCGCGGGTGATGGCAAGCGGTTTTTCTACAAACACATGTTTGCCTGCTTTAAGGCTTTC
Source organism: uncultured Flavipsychrobacter sp. (assembly GCA_964561325.1). GTDB lineage: Bacteria > Bacteroidota > Bacteroidia > Chitinophagales > Chitinophagaceae > Nemorincola. Next base: position 11,984 of record CAZLPE010000074.1, on the reverse strand, counting down.
TACCACCATGTGCGCATGCTCGTTGTGGCGGGTGGTAATAATCACCAGATCTATAGCCGGATCTTTTAATATACTCTTGTAATCGGTAGTGCTTTTGCCAATTCTATATTTTTTTGCAAGCGATGTGCCCGTAACCCCCGCAAGACTTGCGATGGCGTATATCGGGGCCTTTATTTCGTTGAGTACCGGCAGCATGGTCATGCTTGTAAAGTTGCCGGCGCCAATGATGCCTATACCGCCCTTGCCAGCGGCAAAAACACCATCTGATACGGTTACTGTATCAGATGAGTTGCTCTGCTCAGGATATTCTATTATAGAAGCAATAGATTCTTTATTGCTTATGTTGTTGTATATTTTGCTAAAGTCTTGAAGCGGAATGCGCTCTGTAATGAGCGATGCCACATCCAGTTTCCTGGACGAAATAGTTTGGAGTATGGCTTTAAAATTGCGCTGCTCTGTCCACCTTACAAAGGGTAGGGGATAGTCGTTGCCGCCTTTTTCGTAGCTGTCGTCGTAGCGCCCGGGGCCATAGGAGCAGGATACCTGAAATGTCAGTTCTTTTTCATAAAAGTCGGCGCGGCTGATGTTAAGGCCAATTACGCCTACCAAAATAATGCGGCCGCGTTTGCGGCTCATTTTGGCAGCCTGAGCTATTATTTCATCAGTTTTTGCCGATGCTGTAATAATTACGCCATCAGCGCCTGCATTGTCGGTATAGTCGGTTACAAATTTCACCACATCTACACCTTCTCTTGGGTTGATGCCGATTATGCCTTTTTTAGCAGCAATTTCTATTTTATTAGGGTCGAGGTCTATACCTATCACGGTGCAGCCATTAGCCACCAGCAGTTCGGCTGTTATGAGGCCTATCAGGCCTAAACCTACAACAACTATCGTTTCGCCCAATTGCGGGTTGCACAACCTGATGCCCTGTAAGCCTATGGAGCCAATAACTGTAAATGCGGCTTCTTCGTCGGTAACATTGTCGGGTATGTGTGCGCACAGGTTTTTGGGAACGCTTACGTATTCTGCATGCGGCCCGTTTGATGCCACCCGGTCGCCAATGCTGTAGTCGGTTACGCCCTCGCCCACTGCTACTACACGCCCTACATTGCAATAACCCAAGGGCAGCGGCTGACCAAGTTTATTAAAAACAGCATCAAGCGTGGGTTTCAATCCATCCGTTTTTACCTTGCCTAATACTTGCTTTACTCTATCGGGTTGCTGCATTGCTTTTTGCAGCATGTTGGCTTTGCCAAACTCCACCAGCATGCGTTCAGTGCCCACCGATACCAGACTGCGTGTAGTTTTTATTAGCACGCAGCCTCTTTTGGCAATAGGCGCAGGTACTTCTTCAAGTATAGTTTCTCCGGTTTTGAACGATTGGATAATTTGTTTCAAGGCTGTAACAAGTTTTGAAAGTTTGTGCAGTCATACCCCGACTACACAACCCATTTTAATATTAAATATTATGTAGGATGTATTGCCGCAAAGGTAATTATTATCGGTGGTTTTGGGTATTCTTGCCCGATTATAAAAGTTTGCAGGTATGTATGCGCTAATTTTAATTGCGCCGCCAATAAAGTGATTATTTTTTTTATTTCAGCCTAACGGTTTGGGAATTTTTTACGTCTTGTATATTAACTGCCGGGTAAGTATAAAAGCTCTATTTTTAAGTAATTGTTTGAGCTCGATAACTGTAGTTGCATTGCTTTATTACGCCTGTATTTCAGGTGAATTTTGTTAGCGTAAACTTGTTTATTTTCAAACCATCCCACCGACTTATGAAAAAAATTGCACTACTATTTTTGGGCTCAGCGCTGTCGCTTAGCATTCAGGCAGCCACAAGTATTACTACGGCATCTGTTTCCGGCCATTGGACCGCCGCCGGATCTCCCTATTTGATTTACAACAATATACAGGTAGACGATGCAGACTTTTTGCGCATTGATCCCGGTGTGTCGGTTATTTTTCAGGGGCCGTATTCGTTACGTGTTTTTGGTATGCTCAAGGCGTCGGGAACGGTAGGGATGCCTATAGACTTCACTATAAACGATACTTCCGGTTGGGCAGATATGAGCCCTGTGTCGCCAAGCGGTGGATGGCGCGGTATACAGTTTAACGAGTTTTCGGGCAGCGGATCAGATTCGTCTGAATTGAGGTATTGTAACTTTTCGTACACCAAGTTCGATTCTGTAGCCGGACATATATTGCCAACGATCCAAACATTGGGTATAAACAGGAGTTTGAGCGTAACGAATTGTAATTTCTTTAAAAACAACGCTCAGTACAATGATCTGTTATATATCTATGTGCCGCACTATCTGGAAATCAAGGGTTGCAATTTTTACGATAATCATATTTCCAAAGTAGGTAACGTAGTTTTCGCTATGAATGTTACGGGCGATTCCATGAATATTGAAAGTAATAAGTTTCATCATAATACGGGATGGAACGTTTTTTACGGCGCTGTATCGGCTGCAAATATGCATGGAAATGAATTTTACGAGAATAACATAGCTGATGCGCCCGTAGTGTTGTATCCTTCAGGCTCGCATTATCCGAATGCGGTGGTGCACGACAACGTTTTTCATCATAACATAACCAAAAATTGCGCGTCGATAACCTGCGGCAACGGTTATGTAGAGATATACAACAACTTGATATGCAATAATACGCAAACAATATCTACCGGTTGCGGCGCCGTGGAAGGCGGCTCCGGATTGCGTCTGAACGGCGATGGTCCGGATAGTACAAATTTTACGGTATACAATAACGTAATTGCCAACAATCATTCTGAAGCCGGCGGCGGAGGAATAGGTCTGTACCATGCAAAAGCTACTATTGTAAACAATGCAATAATCAATAATTCAGACGTACTGTCGATTGTAAATGATCTGGAGCCAATCGTAATTAAGAACAACATAATAGTAGGTAACCCGGCCGTTTCAAATATTAATGGTTCGTGCAATGCGCCAATAGCATTCGATCATAACTGGGTGTCTGGCTATACGGCAACAGAGTTTCGCGTAGTGGGTTACGATTCCTTTTCTTCCTGGAGGATATGGCCGAGCACAGACACCAATACTAACATAGTTGGCGCCGCTCCGGGAATGGTTGCGCCAACTCATACGGTGTCTTATACAGAAGACGCTACTGCCGCAAATTTCAAGTTGCTATCCGGATCGCTGTGTATTGATGCCGGCGACAATTCGGCGGTGCGTTCGGGCGCTTTAGACAAAGAAGGTAACTACCGTATATATGGATTGAATGTAGATCTTGGCGCTTACGAGTATGGATCTGGCGCCGGTCCTTTGTTTGTTCAGACTCAGCAGGCAAAGCCTGGGTTGGCCTGCTATCCCAATCCCGCTGTATCTACTATTTATGTGTCTGTACCTGCAGCCAAAGGTAATTTAATGCTTATGGATGTATCCGGTAAAATGGTAATGACCTATACTGTGGCTAATAGCGCTTGCGCACTGGATGTGCACATGTTGCCAAAAGGCGAATATATGCTGGTGTGGACAAACGGCGTAAATGGACGGGCAACTGAGAAAATTACTTTGCAATAGCCTGTACGTTTTTGCAGCAAATAACTGTAAAACGCCCTTGTTTGGGCGTTTTTTTGATTTATTGGGTACATCAGGTAGCAGGTTTGGTAAATAAATTGGGTATTTTGCACATTCTTTGAATCACCCAATTATTGAAGATGCGGTTAGTGAAAAAAATATTTTTTGTTTTTTGCATAGGATTTTTTGCTTCAGCGCGCGTAGCTGCGCAATCGCCTGCCGAGGTTGAGGATTATATTCTAAATGCTTTCCAGAAAATAAATTATCTGCGAGACAGGCCATCGGAAAAAGCTACAGACACGCTGAAACTGCTGAACAAACAACTGTTGCGCTATCTGCTGAAAGCAGGCAAAAACAACGAACTACTGCTTACTGCCGACATGAAAAGAGTGTCGGTAGAGGATCAGATGAATATACTAACGTCGGAAGATGGTAAGGTGAGGATTTTTAACTGGGATACAGAAACCGGTGCAGCAATCAATTATTTTGATGCTATTGTGCTTTTTAGGGTAAACGATACTACTATAGCGACTGCTACCCTCAACGATGTATCTAAAAAGCCGGACGGCAGCGGTGAGGAACGAAATGGCGAATGGTACACAAAGCTAAACACCGTAACCAACAAGTCGGGGAGGGTATATTATCTGTTTTCGAGCAAGGCTATGTACTCAATCAAAAGCAAGGAGTATTTTCTGGATGCATACACAATTTACGGTGGCAAACTCAACCCTGCGCCGCTATTCATTAACCGGAACACCACTTTGTATTCGCTGAGGGTAGCGTGTGTATCTACCCTGACAAACGATGTAAACCCCGAGATTAGGGTTACCGGCGATAAGCAGCGCGTACTGGCGCCAGTCATCAATAAAATAGACGAATACCCTACCGGTAAATACGCGGTATATGTGTTTGATGGTAATAATTATGTTTTTGATAAGAATGCCCATTAATAATAAACCCTAAATTTGGGATATAGTTGACTAAATTTGAACATTGAAGCCCAAAGCATGCAGATAACGAAGAACATAGTAAAAGGCGGTTTCCTGATAGCATGCATGTTGTTGTGCCGTAACGTTGCCGAGGCGCAGGCTACGGCTTCGCAGGCGCGACAATATATAGCCGAGAAAAACTATGATAAGGCCCTCAATATATATGCCGAGGTATATGGTCTGAACCCCGATTCGGTATACACCGAGTATCTGAATACGCTGATTAATCTGAAAAAATACAAGCAAGCAGAAAAGGTAGTAGAAAAACAAATGACGCTGCGCCAGAATGCTTTTTTGCAGATAGATATGGGTAATGTACTTGCCCTTGAGGGTAATACGGCAAAGGCAAAAGAGAAATTTGAAGCGCTGGTAAATACCATCAATGGCGATGATATGTATACGCAGCGACTGGTAAAAGCGTTTACCGACGGCGGCAGAGACGAATATGCGATAGCGGCATACGAGAAAGCAATCTCTATACTCGGTGCGCCGTTTGCATATATTTACAGCGGTCAGTTGGCCAAACTACATGCAAAGACCGGTAATCTCGAAAAAGCGCTTGATGCACTGATCGTGGCCTATCCAGGGCAGGCGGTAAACCTTGATAATGCCAAAGAAATACTGCTGGAGATATTGGGGACAGACGCTGCAAAGCTGCAACAAACGCAGAAGCTGCTGGTAAAGAAGATAAATGAACAGCCCGACAACGTATATTTTGCCGAGATACTAACCTGGATTTATACCCAGAAGAATGACTGGGATGGCGCCCTGATTCAAATAGAGGCTATAGATGAACGTAACAAGGAAGATGGACGGAGATTGATGGACTTGGCGCGGGCAGCCGTTGCCGCCAAACAATACGAACCTGCCGGCAAAGCTTATGACGACATAATTGCCAAAGGTCCAGATCTGCCATTTTATGTGATGGCGAAAAGTGAAAAGCTGAATGCGGCATTGGTTAGTCTGACGGCAAATCATGCATGGAAGCCGGAAGAGGTTGCGCAACTGGCGGCGCAATATGACTCCTTTCTTACTCAATACCCCAAGTACTACTGCATGCAGACCGCGTCGGATTATGCAATGTTGCTGGCGCGGTATGCCGACAGGGCGCCACAGGCAATAGAGGTATTGAAAAAAGCGGTAGCCGAACCGGACACCCGCCGCAATATGGCAGGAGCCTTTAAGCTGCAAATGGGCGACTACTACTTGCTGCTCGGTAAACTATGGGATGCATCGCTCACCTACAGTCAGGTAGATAAAGACTTTAAGCAGGATGCAATGGGCGAAGACGCCCGCTTCAGAAATGCTAAGCTGGCCTACTACCGGGGCGATTTTGAATGGGCGCAAAGGCAGTTGTCTATTTTGAAAGCGTCTACCAGCCAGTTGATAGCTAATGATGCTTTGTATCTGTCTGTATTGATTACTGAAAATGTGGAAGATAGCCTGACGCTACCGTTGGAAAGATTTGCACATGCCGGACTGCTTGCCGAGCAAAACAAAGATAAGGCCGCCGAGCTGGTGTTGGACAGTCTGAATCATGAATATCCTACGCATCCGTTATGCGATGACATACTGATGTTCAGAGCCGAAATGGCGAGGAAAAAGCATGAGTATAATAAGGCGATAGACTATCTGAAAACGATATACGAAAAGTATAAGGAAGATGTATTGGGTGATGATGCCGTATTTAAAATTGCGGAAATTTACCAATATGACCTTTTGCAGAAAGAAAAAGCCCGGGAGTACTACGAGCAACTGATAATAGACTATATGGGCAGCACCTATGTGCAAACAGCTCGGCAACGCCTAAAGGAACTTAAAGGCGAAACGCCATAGGGTTTTGCGTGGTTTTGCCGCGGTCAGCTTAATCTGTCGCCCAAAGCTACATTTTCGTTGGCTGCCGTTATTACTACATAACCCGCTCCCACGGTATTCTTAAAGCCAAGTGTCAACACCTCCGACTCGAATTTGCCAATACGCCGCGGAGGAAAATTAACTACGCAGCATACCAGCATGCCTTGTAATGCCTCCTTGGTGTGGGCGCCAACAAGCTGAGCGCTCGACCGTTTGATACCTATCTCGGGGCCAAGGTCTATCAGCAGCTTAAAGGCTGGTTTTCGGGCTTCCGGGAAATCGGCAACTTCAATTATGCGGCCCAGCCTTATGTCTATTTTCTCGAAGTCTTCGAAGGTTATTGTCATAAATGTTAAGAAGTTTAGATGTCTAATATTGCCGGAGCCTAGCAATCATTGGAGATCATCAAGTAGTATATCTATCGTTTTGTAGTGCAGGTTATTTCGGCAGTCCGGCCCAAATAGCCTTGTTGCAGCTTTGTCGCGGTTGAGCGCTATTTCGAGAAAACCGGCTTCGTTAAACCGACACAACGGATAACCTTGCGGGGCGGCATTGTAACTTTCACTGACGTTTTTTATCGCCAGTTTTGGCGCAGCGTGACTCACGGTGGTTGGTAGAGCCTTGCTCGCAAAATCTTCGCCCAGTTCCAGTTTGCCGGTTACATAAATTGTAAAAGGTTGGTCGCCAATAAGTTCAGCAAACTCTTTCCTACTCAGATTCAAGGCTATATTTTCGTACCGATCTATATATAGTATGTTACATTGCAGTCCATAGGGCATAATCCGTGTTTGCAACCGGCGGCGCTGACAATTTATTTGCTTACTGTCATATTTGTCGGGATAAGTGTTTGTTACCACAGACTGTATTACTTCAGCGGCGGCTTGCATCCAGTCGTTGAACAAATAGGGTTTTGAAAACGATGCACATTGGCGAGCCACAGTCATTTCGGGGAAAGCCATATGGAGCAGCCCATTATCGGGAGCTATAAAGTAGTAGCCTTCGTATTCAGCCAAAATCATAACCGGCGTTTGTCCGGAAAAAATATCAACAGCCACTACATGAATTGAGCCGCGCGGGAAGTGTGCATAGGCAGATGTGAGCAGGTACGACGCCTGTTGCTGATCGTACTGCTGCACATGGTGCGAAATATCTACCACCGTCCCACCGCCCGATAAGCTATGCATCAGGATTGCTTTAGCTACAGAAACTGTAGCGTCGCGCGTGCCAAAATCGGACAGTAAAGTAACTATAGTATTGTGCATTGCGGGCGCTGGTTTGGAATACAGGAGTAAAGGTTATAGTAGTTCGAAATTAGTGTATTTCGGTAATATAGTGCACAAAGAAGCCCGCAATGTTGCGGGCTTCTTTGTGCACTATATTATTATACGCCTTATAAGGTACGTTTTACTTCTACTTCTTCAAACCCTTCTATTATGTCGCCTATACGCACGTCGTTATAGTTTTTCACCATAAGTCCGCACTCGTATCCTGCATTTACGTCTTTCACGTCGTCTTTGAAACGTTTCAGCGAAGACAGTTCGCCGGTATATATCACAATACCATCGCGTATCAGGTTCAGCTTGGTTTGGCGGGTCATTTTTCCGTCCAGTACATAGCAGCCTGCAATAGTGCCTATGCCGCTAATTTTGTATATCTCGCGCACTTCTATGTTGCAAACAGTTTTCTTTTCCACCTTTGGTTCCAGCAAGCCTTCCATAGCGCTCTTTATCTCTTCTATAGCGTCGTATATGATAGAGTAAGTGCGTATTTCTATATTTTCCTGCTCGGCCAGTTTTGCTGCCTGCATAGATGGGCGCACCTGGAAGCCAATGATGATAGCATCTGAAGCCGTAGCCAGCAATACATCGCTTTCTGTTATCTGGCCCACGCCTTTGTGTACCACGTTTACAGCAACCTCTTGAGTAGAAAGTTTCTGCAATGAGTCGCTCAACGCTTCTACCGAACCATCGAAGTCGCCCTTGATGATAACGCCCAGCTCTTTGAAGTTGCCCAGCGCCAAACGACGACCAATTTCGTCGAGCGTAATGTGTTTGCGCGCTCTGATACCCTGTTCGCGCATAATTTGTGCGCGGTGGTTGGCCAACTCTTTAGCTTCGTCTTCGTTTTCAAACACTCTGAATTTCTCACCTGCCTGCGGAGCTCCATTCAAACCCAATACTTGTACCGGGGCCGATGGACCGGCAGATTTTACGCGCTGTCCTCTTTCGTTGAACATCGCCTTGATTTTTCCGTAGTGCTGTCCGCATGCTATCATGTTGCCTTGGTGCAGTGTGCCGTTTTGTACTAATATGGTACTTTGGTAACCGCGACCCTTATCGAGCGACGCTTCAATTACGCTACCAGTAGCATTACGGTCTGGGTTAGCTTTCAGTTCCAGAAGTTCAGCTTCGAGGCCTATTTTCTCCAGGAGCAGGTCGATATTGATGCCTTTTTTGGCCGATATTTCCTGACTTTGGTATTTGCCGCCCCAGTCTTCTACCAGTATGTTTAATTGCGCTAATTGTTCTTTTATTTTTTCCGGATTGGCGCCTACTTTATCTATTTTGTTTATTGCAAATATCATTGGCAGGTTGGCAGCCTGAGCGTGCGATATTGCCTCTTTGGTTTGGGGCATTATCGCGTCGTCGGCAGCTACTACTATCACGGCTACGTCGGCTACTTTGGCGCCGCGTGCACGCATTGCCGTAAAGGCTTCGTGACCGGGGGTATCGAGGAAAGTAATTTTCTTTCCTGTAGCTGTGGTAACCTGATAAGCGCCAATGTGCTGTGTGATCCCTCCTGCTTCGCCAGCCACCACGTTAGCGCTACGAATGTAGTCGAGCAGCGATGTTTTACCGTGGTCTACGTGACCCATTATCGTAACGATAGGCGCACGTGGTTTAAGATCGGCTTCATCGTCTGTATCGTCTACCACTTCTTCTGCTTCCTGCTCCAGATTAATGAACTCTACATCGTAACCAAACTCGCTGGCTACCAGTTCGATAACCTCTGCGTCAAGACGCTGGTTGATAGACACCATTATACCGAGGCTCATACACTTACTGATAACGTCTGCGAAGCTAACGTTAAGCAGATTTGCCAATTCGCTTACCGATATAAACTCGGTTACCTGTATCAGGTTCGCTTGTTCTGCATTTTCGGCGGCGGCGCGTTTATCGGCCATTTCGTCGCGTTTGTTGCGGCGGTATTTAGCTTTCAGGTTTTTGCTACGGGTAGATCCTGTAAGCTTAGCCTGCGTTTCGCGTATCTTATCTTGTATTGCTTTTGTATCAATTTCCTGTTGTTGCACGGTAACCGGCGCATTGTTGCGCGGCGGCATACTGCGGCGATCTCCGCCTTGTCCCTGATTTTGGCCGCCTCCTGGTCTGAAGTTGCCTCCGCCTGCGGGGCGAGCGTTAGGGCCATGACCCATTTGCGGGCCCGAAGGTCTGCGTTCTCTGTTGAAATTCGGGTTGGGCGTACGTGCATGCTGACCTTGTGGCGCACCAGATCCGGGGGCAGCATTTCTGTCCCGGTTATTGGGGTCTGGCTTGTGGGTCTCTGGTTTCTTTTCTACCGGTATGCGCTTACGTTTGCGTTTTTCGCGGTTGTCGGGGCGGTTATTGTTGTTGCCTGTTGGTTGTGCTACAGGTAGTTCTATTTTTCCTATTATTTTAGGCCCTTCCAGTCGGGGAGCCCTCATTTCTATATGTTCCGGCTTTGAAATAGTTTCCTCATCATTGGTCGGAGCTGTTTCTTTTTCAGGCGTAACTACCCTTAGCGGCTTAATTTCTTCAACCGGAGCTACAGGCTCTCTGCGCGGACGCAGGTCTGCTGGCGGCGGCGGCGGAGTAGGCCTTGCAAAGCGGTTATCTGGCGCTGCCGGGGGGGGCGGAGGGGTAGGGCGGAGGCTCTTTTTCTCCATTTCCTTTTTCTTCATCGCCCCTTTCTTGGGTCTTGATGCCAGATTCATATCGTCAAGATTGATCTTGCCCAATATGTTTGGCCCTTCTATTTTGGGCGCTCTAACTTCCAGATGTTCCGGTGTTTCGGGCGCTTCCTGTTCTTTCTCTTGCTGTGGTTGTTTAGCCTGTTCCTGAGGCGCGCTAACGGCTATGGGCTCAGCTGGCTTTGGTTCTGCAGCTGGTTTTGGCGCAGCTTCCACCTTTATTTCGGCCGGTTTCGGCGTAGGTTCTACTCTTGCAGGTTCTGCTACCGCTACAGGCGCAGGTTTTGTTTCCTGCACTGGCGCCGCGACTTTCTCGGGTATTTCTACACGCGCCACTACTGGCTGAGGCGTTGGTTCGGGCTTCTTGGGCGCTTCTACTGCTACCGGAGTTACTATCTCTGGTTTTTGTTCTATTGTCTTTTCAGCTTCTTTCGGAGCTTCTTCTTTTGCTTTTATTTCGGCAGGCTTGGGGGCTACCGGTATAGCTGTTGGCGGTGTTTGCACCGGCGGCGCAGCCGTTACTGCGGGCTGTGGCTTCACCGGAGCCGCCATTGGTTTGGGCTCTTCCTTTTTCTCGGGCGTAGTATTTCGTCTAAGCGTATCCAATAGCGACCCTTTGGGCAACGCTATCTCTTCGCTCTTGCGCTTGGCTTGTTTGTCTTGTGCAAACTCTACCTGCAAGGCGTTATACATCTTTTCCGTTAACTTGGTACTTGGATTACTGCTTATTTCAAAGCCTTTATCGGTAAGAAACTTTACAAGCGTTTCTTTACCAATGTTAAACTCTTTTGCAGCTTCCAGTAGCCTGGGTGTCTTTGTTGTTGTTGTTATCATTCTTCTATTTACTTCTGATAGTTTTAGCCCAAGGCGCCCTTTAGCCCAAGCCCTACACAAACATACGCCATTTTTACAAAATATGGTCGTGTTTTGTATTTCATTCGTTTAAATCAAAATACTTATATACGTAGGCGCTATGGTTTGTTTAAAAAATCTACCACAAAAAGCCTACCAACTTAACAGGTCGGGCTGTAATCCGACCTGTTTTTTCCCATTATTCATTATTAAATTCTGCTTCCAGTATTTTTCTTACGTCGCGCACAGTTTCTTCTTCAAGGTCTGTACGTCTTACCAGTTCTTCTGCTGAAAGGGCCAGCACGCTCAGACCAGTGTCGCAACCAATACGTTTGAATTCATCAATAATCCATGGTTCAATTTCATCTGCAAATTCATCAAGGTCGATATCGTATTCACCTACCTCTTCCTTCACATCTCTGTACACGTCTATGCTGTAGCCGGTCAGTTCTTGCGCCAGCTTAATGTTTACGCCTTTTTTACCAATAGCCAGCGACACCTGATCGGGGTCCAGATATACGTCTGCGCTATGGTCGTCGTTGTTCAGTTCCATTTTGTTGATGCGAGCCGGCGTGAGCGAGCGTTGCAGCAGCAACTGGAGGTTTGTAGTATAGTTTATGATATCTATATTTTCGTTTCTCAGTTCGCGCACTATACCATGTATGCGGCTGCCCTTCATACCTACGCAGGCGCCTACCGGGTCTATACGGTCGTCGTAGCTTTCTACAGCTACTTTGGCGCGCTCGCCGGGTTCGCGTACTATTTTCTTTA
>CAZLPE010000073.1:7221-17966 GCA_964561325.1 uncultured Flavipsychrobacter sp. | reverse complement strand
GCCGCGGCGCATTTTGCAATCCACAATTACCATTTACCCCTACAAAGGTTACAATACCCCATATACAAACAGCCCCCGCCATACGGCAGGGGCTGCATTATATTATTCATTCAATTCTACTTCTTAAACTGTGGAATCAGTTCCTCTGCAAGCGCTACCAGTTTTTTCAAACCGTCTTCTGGCAGATTTCCTTTCTTAAACTCTTTCAGTACGTCGCTGTGTTTCTGCTCCATCTGCAACAGGAACATTTCTTCAAATGCTCTGATATTCTTAACCGGAACTTCTCTCATCAGGTTGTTTGTACCCAGATAGATGATAGCAACCTGCTTTTCAACGCTATAAGGGTTAAACTGACCTTGTTTCAACACTTCCACGTTACGGCTACCTTTATCGATAACGGTTTTAGTTGCAGCATCAAGGTCGCCGCCAAATTTAGAGAAAGCTTCCATTTCTCGGTAGAGGGCCTGGTCAAGTTTCAGCGTACCTGCTACTTTCTTCATTGATTTGATCTGCGCATTACCACCTACGCGGCTTACAGAGATACCCACGTTGATAGCCGGACGGATACCAGAGTTAAACAAGTTAGACTCAAGGAATATCTGACCATCTGTGATCGAGATCACGTTTGTAGGGATATATGCCGATACGTCGCCCGCCTGTGTTTCAATGATTGGAAGCGCCGTAAGCGAACCGCCGCCTTTTACCAGATGCTTGATGCTCTCAGGAAGGTCGTTCATTTGCTTAGCCACTTCGTTGTTGTTGATCACCTTAGCGGCGCGCTCCAGCAAGCGACTGTGCAGATAGAATACGTCGCCGGGATATGCTTCGCGACCCGGAGGACGACGCAACAGCAACGATACTTCGCGGTAGGCCACAGCCTGCTTAGAAAGATCGTCATAGATTACCAACGCCGGACGGCCAGTGTCGCGGAAGAACTCGCCTATCGCAGCGCCCGCAAACGGAGCAAAGAACTGCAACGGCGCTGGCTCAGAAGCCGATGCCGCAACGATAGTAGTATAGGCCATAGCGCCATTATCTTCCAGTACGCGCATTACGCCCGCAACAGTAGATGCTTTCTGACCAATAGCTACATAAATACAATAAACAGGCTTGCCTGCTGCGTAAAACTCTTTTTGGTTGATGATGGTATCAATACAGATCGCTGTTTTACCTGTCTGACGGTCGCCGATAACCAACTCACGCTGTCCGCGTCCTATCGGAATCATCGCATCGATCGCCTTAATACCTGTTTGCAGCGGCTCTTTTACCGGTTCGCGGAAGATAACGCCTGGCGCTTTACGCTCCAGCGGCATTTCATAAAGTTCGCCTTTTATCGGGCCTTTACCATCTATGGCTTCGCCAAGGGTGTTTACTACGCGACCCACCATGCCGTCGCCTACCTTAATAGATGCGATCTGGTTAGTGCGCTTTACTTTGTCGCCCTCGCGAATGGACATATAATCGCCCATCAATACCACGCCCACATTGTCCTCTTCGAGGTTAAGGGCTATGGCTTTAACGCCATTTGAAAACTCAACAAGCTCGCCCTGACGAACGCTGTTCAGACCATATATGCGAGCGATACCATCGCCTATCTGCAATACGGTACCTACCTCTTCGAGGCTGGCAGCGCCATCTACGTGGCTAAGTTGCTGGCGCAATATCGCCGATATCTCATCCGGTTTAATGTCAACCATATATTATAAATTCAAAAGTTAATATTCTGTTTCTCTGATCTCCGGCAGCCAGTAGCGCCGCTTGTTTCATTATAATTTGCTTTCGTAGCTATGATCTACCAGTTTAGCGCGTATGTCGTTCAGGCTTTTTTTCACGCTGGCATCGTATAGTTTATCCTCTACTTCCAGCACAAAACCGCCTATCAAACTCTCGTCTATTTCTGTTTTCATTTCTACGGTATCGCCCGGCATGTAGCCGGCTATTTTCTTGATGATACCATTTTTCACCGCTTCACCCATAGGCGATGCAGTGGTCAGTTTCACTGTGCGTATACGCTTCAGCACATTATACTGACCGATAAACGCTCCAGCCATCTGATAAAGATTGGCTTCGCGACCCTTTGATACCAATAGTGTGATAAAGGCATTAGTCAGCATATTAATGTTGTACTTAGCAAGCACCAGCTTCAGCACATTCATTTTCTTGTCGCCGCTTATTACAGGGCTGCGCAACATTACCTCAAAATCCGGGCTTTGCTTACACAGGGCATGCATCAACTTCATATCCTCAAGCACTGCATCCAGACTGTTTTTTTCAACAGCCAGATCCAGTAGCGATTTGGCATAACGCGCGGCGAGACGGGGATTCTGCATAATAGTTATATTCTACAATCTCCTGCAAAGCAGGAAAAATATTTATTGAAAAATCGTTTAGTTTGCTGCCTTGTGGCTAACCAGCGGCATCAAATACTTAATTCAGTTTAATGTCGTCGGCCAACATTTTCATGTACATTTCCTGACCGTCTTTAGCGTTTAGCTGCTGGCGCAATATTCTGCCGGCTACTTCTACTGCCAGGCTGCCTATTTCGTTCTTCACTTCGGTCATAGCCGCCATTTTCTGCTGCTGTATCTGCTGCTGTGCGTCTATTATTATTTTGTTGGCTTCAGTTTTGGCTTGTTCTTTTGCTTCGTTGATGATACGATCTTTCATCTCCTTAGCTTCTTTCAGCATTGTTGTGCGCTCTTCACGTGCTTGAGTAAGCAGTTTTTCGTTTTCTGCTTTCAGTTGGCTCATTTCACTTTTTACGCGTTCTGCTGTAGCTATGCTGTCGGCAATTCCTTTCTCACGGTCGCCCAATGAGCTAAGGATTGGTTGCCACGCAAATTTGCGCAGAATAAAGAAAACTGCAAGAAACGCTATAAGCGTCCAAAAGAATAAACCGAGTTCCGGGGTCAGCAAATCCATTTTTATATTCCGTTATTTGGTTAAAACAATTAAAATTTTACTTGTATTGATGTTCCGGCAAAGCCGCCGTTGGCGATAGGTTGCTTAAATACTACAGATACGTTACGATTGTTAAAATTAACTGCATCCTCTGCCCTATGCGTCGGATGCAGTTAACAACGCTCTTACCTGCGCTTGCTACTATACGAAGATAGCGAGGATGCCTGCGATAACCGCAAACAGAGCCACACCCTCAACGAACGCTGCAGTCAGGATCATGTTAGCGCGGATGTCTGCTTGTGCTTCGGGTTGACGAGCAACAGATTCTACTGCTCCTTTACCGATCTGACCGATACCGATACCAGCGCCCAACGCTGCGATACCTGCGCCAACAGCGCCACCAGCCTTAGCCATATCGCCGGCTAACATAATTGTGTTCATTAAAACTGACATGTTACTTGGATTTTGATTAAAAAAAACTCTTTGTATAAATACCCTTTCGGGAAAACTTTCTTTATTAGTGCGCTACAGCTTCTTTATGGCCGTGTGCATCGTCGTGGCTATGATCGCCTTCCATTGCCTGACCTATAAATACGCAGGTAAGCGTGGTGAAGATGAATGCCTGAATAACAGCCACCAGCAACTCCAGCATAAACATGAATATAGAGAATGCAAGAGACACCACTACGAAACCTCCGCCTACATATACATTCAACAATGCAAATATAAATATAAGACAGATAACGCTCAAAATAACGATGTGACCAGCAAGCATGTTAGCAAAAAGACGTATCATAAGAGCCACAGGCTTAATGATGAGCGACATAACCTCGATCAATACCAGCAGGCATTTTACCAAGAACGGTACGTTTGGCGGGTTAAGCAAGTGACTCCAGAAATGCGCGTTACTGCTGGCCATCATTACTATAAACGTTATCAGGGCCAGACAAGCTGTTACCGCTATATTGCCCGTGAAGTTTGCGCCTCCGGGCAACAAACCAAGCAGGTTGTTGATCCATATAAAGAAGAAGATAGTGAGCAACAGCGGCATATAAGCTTTATACTTATGCCCCAGGTTTGGCTTTACCACTTCGTCTCTCAAAAACACCACTACTACTTCTACAAAATTCTGGAAGCCTTTTGGCGCAAGCATGGTCTTACCCTTGTACTTACCGGCAGCGCTGGTCATAGTCCACAAAAGCAAGGCAACGCCTATCAACATAGACAATACGTTCTTAGTAATAGAGAAGTCGTATACTGCGCTGCCATCTTCTGCAAGCAGTTTTTCCTTCATATGCTTTTCAATGTACAAGCCGTTGTAGATTTGGCTGATCGCTTTTCCGTCGGCTTCTTTGCGCCATTCGTGCTGCTCGCCAAACACAGATGATGAGAACACAGACAATCCTTTACCGGGCTGGTAAACAATCATTGGCAATGGCATCGCTACTGCGTGCTCATGACCTTCTGCATTTTTAAGGCTAAACAAATGCCACTCATGCGAATCTGAAACGTGGCCAAATACCAATTCAGTTATGTTAATTCCTTTTTTCTCCTCATGTCCATGCGCTTCGGCGCCCTCTGCAGGAGCTGTCGTTGCGTGTTCTTCTGCCTGCGCCAAACACAATTTTGAGTTGCCCAACAGACCAAGAACCAGTACCAATAAGGAAAAGAGACGTTTACATGTCATTACCACTCCGAAATTTTGTGCAAAGTTATGGGTTTTAAGTTCAAAAATCATTCACTTTGCATAAATAATTCAAAAATATTACCATTAAATATCTTTTACAGGCAGAAAAACACCGTTTTCAGCTCATTAATCGCCCAAAATTGGGTTTTCAGGGGTAGGATCATCGACATTGGTCGCAAAAATGCTGCAATGTTGCGCACAAAACACGGTGTAATATTGATTATTACAGCGGCGCAAGCGCGACGCAGTCGTTATTACATTTTGTCACAATATACAATCTATCAGCAATATACGCTAACTTTTTTTTGCGCTACTTAGGCTATACGCCTACTTTTCTGCGCCTTTACACAGCAATACTTCAAAATTGCTTAACAATTCAATTAAATATCCTGTTACAACCGCCTGTAGCCGCATTTACTGCCAAATCATTGTTACTTTTATTCCGTGTTTTCCGGGTTGTATATGATTGTCGATGAATAGATTACTATCCATTCTTTTTTGTTTGCTGTCTTTTGACGCTACTGCTCAAAACATGCTGCGTTTGCAGCGCTATACTGTTGATGAGGGGCTGTCGCAAAGCACAGTTTACCACATTTTTCAGGATGCTTACGGATTCATGTGGTTTGCTACCGGCGATGGATTAAATAAATTCGACGGCAAACAATTTACCGCCTACAAAAGCAGGTACAACGATACGTCGAAGGGCGGGCTGAAAGACCGCAATATCAATTCTAAAATCATGGAAGACCACAAAGGACGTTTGTGGTTTACGTCTGATGCCGGCCTTTACTATATGGATAAGCGTCGCTCCAGCTTTCATGTGGTCATAGATAAATTTACTACCGACTGCGCTTGCGTACTTATAGATGTAGATACCAGCTTCGTATGGGTTGCCGTTCCGCGCCGGGGTATATTCAGCGTAGACATTAATACGCTTAAAATTAGCTACTATCCTTTTACCGATAAACTGCAGGCCAGCCGCGACGCCATTGCAATTATAAGAAGCGGCAACGGCAACAAACACGGCCTATATATCACCGACCGGTTCGGAATACTTTATTTCGACAAAGAAAGACATACCGACAAACGACTGATCGAATCGAACGAAGTCAACTCAGCGCTGCTCACCCACACCGGCCGCTTACTTGTGGCCTCCCGAAACGGTGTATACCTGTATGATACCGGCATGCGCACCAACAGTTTTACCGCCATAGGCGACAACACTAAAGCAAACGGCGAAATGAGGTGGTGGGCCATAGCCGAAGATACCTTCGCCAATTGCATATACATGGCGGCGCGTTTTGGCGGTATAATTTATAAGCTCAACCTGAGCGATGGGCGACAGGAACAATACAATTTTCAGAACAGCGATATACGCAGCCTCTTTGTAGACCGCTCTCACAATCTGTGGGTGGGCACCGAGGCAGAGGGGCTGTACAAACTCGACATTAAACCAATAAAATTTCATTGCTATGCCCCAAACAAAAAAATGATCACCGGCGATGAGCGTAGTTTTTTCGTAAAGGGCTTGTACAGAAACAGCGACAAAAAAATATGGATGGGCATCTATAATATGGGGCTGTACGTTTTTGATTCTGCAACCGGAAAGCACGAAAAAGTGTATACCGGCCTTTCAGACAACGAGCTCATTGGCGGTATTCTGAAAGACTCTTCAGGTCGTATTGCGGTTGCTATTGGCAACTCTGTATTGTGGTTCGATGCAGCTACCCGAAAAATACTGGCCCGTATTACCCTACCGCCGCGCGACGAGCTCTCCTCCGATCCCCCCTTTATTTATTCGCTGCTCGAATGGAAAAAGGGACGGTATATGGCGGGCACCAATCTGGGCATTTATCCCTTTGTATCAGACGGTGAAACTATAAAATCCTTCAAGCCCTACGACCAAACATCGTCGAACTTTATGAACGCATGGATTTACAACATGTACCAGTTGCCCAATGGCATAATATACATGGGGCGAAGAAACGGTTTCACTAAAGTAAAACTGCTTAACGATACCACTGCGCTATTCCTCGACGATGGTTTTTACGACCTACCTATCAGGCACTTCTATAAAAGCGCTACATCGCCTATACTTTGGCTGGCTACGGAGCAAGGGTTGATCGCTTATAACGAAACCACCAAGAAGCATAAACTATTTGATGAAACCTCTGGCTTGGCCAATAGCTTCCTGTACTCGGTACTGCCTCAAAACGACAGTTCGTTGTGGGTGAGCACAAACAAAGGCATATCGTGCGCAAGGATACGCTACTCCCCCACGCTGCAAGTACGCTTTACCAACTACAGCGCAAAAGACGGACTACAGTCTAATGAATTCAATTCGGGCTCATTTTGTAAAAGCGATGATGGGTACCTTGTATTTGGCGGTATAGAGGGCATCAACTGGTTTAACCCCGACCAGATTGTTACCAACAAGTTTCTTGCCCGCCCTGTATTATCGGCAATAGCCGTAAACGATAGCGCATTTGCCACCGACACGGCAGTGTATTACGAACGTCTGGAACTACCGTATAACAAGAATACGGTTACGCTAACGTTCAGCGCGCTGGAATACACACGGCCAAACCAGAACCAGTTTGCCTTTATGCTCGAAGGGCTGGAGCATGAATGGGTATACACCACTTCTGATAAAGTGCGTTATTCTAACCTCAGCCCCGGCGCCTATACATTTCTGCTAAAGGCCAGCAACAACGACGGACTGTGGAACGAACAACCGTTGCGCCTTACCATAATCATCAATCCACCCTACTGGAAAACCTGGTGGTTTAAGCTGGTGGCTGCCACCATAGCCATTACCGGTATATTGCTGACCGCCCAGTACTACCTGAAGCAAAAAATCAGAGAACGCACCAAAGAGCTGGAACGACAGCATGCGCTCAATGTAGAGCGATTGCGCATCTCGAAGGATGTGCACGACGATATTGGCTCGGGCTTGTCTAAAATATCGTTGATATCGGAGTTAGCGCAAAAAAAAGCGACCGGCAACGACAAGCTGCAAAACGACATTAAAAACATAGCGCTGATAACCAAAGAACTGGTAGAAAACATGCACGACCTCATCTGGGTGCTTAATCCAGAAAACTCAAAACTCGAAATTCTTGTAGCGCGTTTCAGGGAATATTGCGCAGACTATCTCGATGGGATGCAACTGCAGGCTATTCTCCATTTCCCGGAAACCATACCCGATACAAGCATTTGCCGCGAAGCGCAAAAAAACATTTTCTCTACCGTTAAGGAAGCGCTCAACAATTGTGTGAAGCACGCCAAAGCAACGCAAATAATCATTACGCTCAATATCAGTAATGACACCCTGGCTATAGAAATTGCGGATAATGGCCTTGGTTTTGACCAGACAAAAACAAAATATAACAACAACGGACTGCGCAATATGAAACAGCGCATGGAGGCTATTGGCGGCTCGTTTGTAATATCTTCTCAAGCGGCATCCGGTTCAGTCGTTCACCTATCAGCGTCGCTTACCAAAATAAGTTGCAAGTAGTACCACGGCAAATTACTACTAATGTGTAATTTTTTTTTGTCGCTATGGCAATAAATTTACTGACAATTCAAACGTTAGCAATGAAATCCATTAGGGTAGTAGTGATAGAAGACCACGAAGAAACCCGGCAAATGCTGGTGGCATTGATCAACAGTCATGATGGTTATGTTTGTGCGGCGGCATTTGCCAATGCCGAAGAAGCCATAGCCGACATTGGCTCGGTCAATGCGCAAGTGGCTCTGGTAGACATTCACCTTCCCGGTATGTCGGGCGCAAAATGTGTTGCGCGCTTAAAAAAACAGTATCCCGAAACGCAGTTCATTATGTGCACGTCGCTCGAAGATTCTGAAACTATCTTTGAAGCCCTGCAGGCAGGCGCCACAGGATACCTTACAAAAACTACAGAGCCCGAAAAGATACTGGATGCAATAGCGGACGCCTACAACGGAGGCGCGCCCATGAACAGTCATATTGCGCGTAAGGTAATTGGCTTCTTTCAAAATAAACCCGGCCAGAATACGGAGCTCAATAAGCTATCGGCTCGCGAACAGGAGATACTGCAATACCTGTCAAAGGGCTACAGATACAAAGAAATGGCTGCGCTGCTGTACATAAGCATAGAAACCGTAAGAAAGCACATACATAATATTTACGAAAAACTACAGGTAAACTCGCGCACAGACGCGCTGAATAAAGCCTATGCAGCTACTAAATGAGCTGAATCAATAACACTAAAGTGGTATTGCGCCCCATAGTGTAAAAAGTATTTTTGTAACGGAGTACATCTGAACGCGCCGGTACACTAAAACTCATCTTCCCTATCTGCCGTGCCTATAGAACAACAGCACAAATCAGCGCTCGGCCATGCTCTATTTAGCTACTAATTTTTGGGATTGCACTATTAGTTGACCAAAACAAAATTTCCATGAAAAAACTACTACTCTTGTGCTTTTTCGTCTATACCATACTACCCCACGCATCGGCGCAGTCGCTCGAAAAACCTCAGGTTGCGCTTCCCTCGCTGTTGAAGCCCAAAAAAACGCATTACAGTAGCAATAAATCAGGCTATATGGGTTTGTGGGACTGGAATTTCGGAGTGGGCTACATAGATAAAACTGAACAGCACAAGGATATATCTACACTTTCGGAAAAAGAAAAAACAAGCGGCGTATACACTTTGTTTCAGTTGCAGGAAAGTATGCTCAGCAACTATTTCTGGGCGCGTAAAAAAAACAAACGCATCAAATTTGGCCTTCAGAATACGGGCTTGATAGGCATAAAAATGGGGCCTGCGCTCGACAACAGCGCAGTGGCAGCCAACAAAAAAGACATGGGCCAAGTAGACTATATACTTGATTATCAGGCCGGGCTTGCATTGGCTGTGCGGGTGAGCCCTAAGGTAGATGTTGGCTATACGTATTACCCCTATGTTTATTCCAGTACTTATTCCGATGTTGGCCCCTATTCCAAGTTCAGGCTTAGGGTGGGCAGGCTCATGTGCGAATATTCTACTATGGGCAAGCAGGCTATAGATGTAAAATACCTGCGGGGACGCAAGCTATATCTGGGCGTTAGCTATACCCACTACGAACAGAACACAACCAACTATTTATACAGTTCTACAAACACTACTACCAACTGGATTCACCTCAACTTTGGCAGGGTATTTTAATATCCGCTATAGGTACATGGCCATTTTTATACAAGCATCACCACAAAATAATAACCAATGAAAAATAGCCTACTCAAGTCGCTCCTGTCTGTTGCAGCGCTGCTCGGCGTTGGTCAGGCGCATGCCCAATACAGCAGATACACCAGCTATAGTAGTCAGTATGGCAAGTACACAGGCTATGTGGCGCCCACCTATACCCCCATGAAAGACTACTACGTAAAACCAGTAGCGCCTGTAAGAGACTATTATGTAAAACCATATACTGCTCCCTACACCCCAGCATACAAATCATCTTATAGCTACGACTCCTACAAGCCATCTTACAACAGCTATTCTCCTTCTTATAAAAGCAACTCCTCCTATACGCCGTCGTACGAGAAATCATATAAATCGTACAACGACTATAGTTATGGTTACAAATCGGGCTATAACAGTAACTCGTCTTACAAAAGCGAATATTCAGCTCCCGTAGAAGACCCCATAAGAAATGGCAACCTTGCCAACTCCAATGGCGACATTTTTACCGGCAATTACAAATCAAATACTCCTTATGAAAACGGCACCATAACATCGCCAAACGGCGACAAATATGTGGGCGCCGTAAGTGGCTGGACTAAAAGCGGCTTTGGCGTAATGACCTATGCCAACGGCACAAAGTATGCCGGCAACTGGAGCGGCGGTAAAAAAAGCGGCAAAGGAAAAGAATATGACGCATCTGGCAATCTGGTACACGATGGGTATTGGGAAGCCGGTGAATACAAATGCGGCTATACCGGCGAATATAAAGACAGCAAACGCAACGGCTACGGAAAAGAAACAGACCAGTATGGCAGTACCTACGAGGGCGACTGGAAAGATGACCTGCGCCATGGCAAGGGTAAGGAATACGACAAAAACGGAACCCTACTGCACGAAGGCGTGTGGGAATACGGATACTGGAGCTACACATATACCGGAGCATACGC
>CAZLPE010000073.1:0-7121 GCA_964561325.1 uncultured Flavipsychrobacter sp. | reverse complement strand
GGAGTATATGACGGCATGTGGAAAGATGACCGTAAAAACGGCAAAGGCGTATACAAGTGGGTAAATGGCGAAAGCTATGATGGCTACTGGGAGAACGACAAGAAAACCGGACGTGGGCTATACACCTCAGAAAAATACGGATTTACCTACGATGGCGAATGGAAAGACGACCGTAAAGAAGGTAAGGGCATCTACAAATCGGCGACTAAAACCTATGACGGCGACTGGAAAAACGACCACAAAACAGGTCAGGGTATGTTTAAAGACAGCTATGGCGTATACACAGGCCAATGGCAAAACGACCAACGCGAAGGCAAGGGCGCTATAGAATGGACCACCGGCGAAAAATATGACGGCATGTGGAGCGGCGACAAAATGAATGGCGAAGGAACCTACACCTGGCCCGATGGCAAACAGCCCAAAACCATGAAGAAAGCAGTTAAGTATACAGGCACATTTAGCAACAACTACTTCAGCGGCTATGGGCAGTGCTTTAATGCCAAGGGCAAATGCATCAGCAAGGGCTATTGGTCGTACAATGTGTACCAGGGCAAAAAGAAAAAATAAGCAGAAACAACAACTACGCATCATATTTACCTGTCACCACGCAAAACCCCGCCCCGGCCTCCTGCCGGGGCATTTGTTTACAATAAACAACACAAGCGCCGCCGGTTTTGCGTACGAGCAGACTGCATATTGCGCTGAAACCCAAGACATAGCCATACGCTTACGTCTATTGAGTATCGGGATGGATTAGCGCAAGAGCACAACTTATTATGGCGCTTTTTTTGATAAGATACAAAAACCGCAAACTATCCTATTTTTGCAGCATATATCAATATAAACCCAAACACCACAGATAAATAAAAGCCTATGAAAATGCGTTCCTTATTCCTGATGTATTCCGCGCTCATTACTGCCTTTTGCTACACAGCGCAAGCGCAGGTGATAACTACCGTAGCCGGACGAAACGGCGGTGGATTGCCGGGCGACGGCATACCGGCCACTACCGCCGCCCTAAATACGCCATGGGGTGTAGCTACCGATGCGGCAGGCAACTTTTATGTGAGCGACAATGGCGCGCACGTGATCAGAAAAGTGAACACAGCGGGCATCATCAGTACCATTGCAGGCACTGGCACATCAGGCTCGGGTGGCGATGGCGGGCCAGCCACGGCGGCGCAACTGAACTACCCCAGACAAATAGCCACCGACCGCAGCGGCAATCTTTATGTTGCCGATCAAAACAATAATGTAATTCGTAAAATATCGCCTGCCGGCATTATTTCTCGTTTTGCTGGCACAGGCGTTATGGGCTATTCCGGTAACGGCGGACCGGCCACCGACGCCAAAATATATTTCCCGCAGGGCGTTGCTACAGATAAATATGGCAATGTATTTATTGCCGAAGAAAACACGATACGCAAAATAGATACGGCGGGCATCATTACCCCCATAGCTGGCGCTTATCTGCTTGCGCCCGGCTACACCGGCGATGGCGGCCCGGCCACAGCGGCGCAGTTTTACTATCCACAGGGTTTGTGCACAGATACTTTGGGCAACATATTTATTGCCGATACCCGTAATCATGCAATTCGGAAAGTAACGGCGGCAGGCATAATCAGCACAGTGGCTGGCGCTGGCACAACAGGTTTTACCGGCGATGGCGGCGCTGCTACAGCGGCCAAACTGAATACGCCTATGGCCGTTGCTATAGATGCGCTGGGCAACCTGTACATTGCCGACCAACTAAACCATGCTATACGTAAGGTAAAGCCGTCGGGCATAATTACCACTATAGCCGGCAACGGCTTTTCGGGCTATGCCGGCGACGGCGGCCCCGCAACTGCAGCTCGCTTGTACAACCCCAGCGGCATTACTGCCACACCACAGGGCAAACTGTACTTGAGCGATGCATTTAATGGCGTAGTGCGCAAAATACAGTCTACCAATTTTGCACCGGTCTTCACCGGCGGTGGACGACAAAGTTTTTCAGTATGCGAAAACGACACAAAAGATATTAATTCACTGCTGGCTGTATTAGATTCTAACATCGGCCAAACAGAATCATGGCGCATTGTGGCCTGGCCGATACATGGCGTTCTTGGCGGCTTCTCGCCGGTGGTTACCTCTACAGGCGGTATTGTTATGCCGCCCGGCACAACCTTTACGCCCGCCTTTGGCACAGTTGGTACTGCTGTCGACTCGTTCAGAATACAAGTGTCCGACGGCATAGACACCGCATACACTACCATTATTGTCAATGTATTACTTTCTCCCCATCCGGCGGCTATTACCGGACCATCGAGCGTATGTATCAGCGCGCCCATTACCTATACCAACACTACGCCCGGCGGGGCATGGAGCATTAGCAATGCGCATGCTACCATCACTACTGCGGGCCGGGTACGCGGCCTTACCTATGGCGTAGATACTATCAGCTATCGCGTTACGCTGGGTTCTTGCAGCGCCACAGTTACCAAAACCATAACCATATTACCCGATACGGCATCTATCACTGGCGCCGACTTCCTGTGTATCGACTTTACAAACCCGCTCATTGGCGTTCCGGCCGGCGGCGTATGGACCGCGCTAAACAGTACGGCAACGGTTAGTTCAACCGGCATTGCTACGGGAGTGTCTGCTGGCGTAGATACTTTCTTCTACACTGTAAATACGCCATGCGGGGTATCTACAGCCACTAAAATCGTAACCGTGCAGCCGCTTATATTCCCATCGCTGGTTGTAACGGCAGCCCCGGGCGAGCATATTATGCCCGGCGAAACGGTAACATTTACAGCAAATATCCCATTTAGCTCTCCAAGCTTCCAATACCAGTGGGAGATAAATGGCAACATAATACCCGGCGCAACAGATAGCACATTTGTATGCGACACCATAGCCAATGCCGACTCTATTACCTGCCTGGTAAGCAATCTTTATGAGTGCTACCTGCCAACTTTCTCGTGGATACTCATCACCGTAGAAAATACAGGTATTACGCCCGCCGCCGATTTTGCCGCCGAAATAAAACTGTTACCCAATCCTAATACCGGAGCGTTTCGCCTCGATGGCCGATTGCCCTCTACAACCGCTAATGCACGCATTGTAATAACCGACATGGCCGGCAGAACTATTTATACAGATAACAGCCCCACGCCAAACGGGCGACTAAAGCAGGATATACAACTTAGCCCCGACTGGAGCAATGGCCTGTATCTGGTAAATGTATACTACGGCGAAGCGCATAAAGTTGTCAAGTTTGCGCTAACCCGCTAATTGCTCTGGTCTTTTTTCATCTATTCAACCTATCGCTAAATGCGTGAACTACTTACTTTTCAAACATTTGCAGGGATAGAAGAAGCGAGAGAAGCCGCTGAAATACTGGAAAAGAACGGTATTACTACCTAGATAACGGAGCGAAACGGCCGACAACTGGATGCTGTGTTGATAGGCAATGATTATGGCGACAAAATAATCCTGAAGATTGCCGGAAGCGATTTTATAGCGGCCAACGATGTGCTGTATAACACACCAATACGCCTTGCCGATGTGCCGGCAGAGCATCCGCTTATTGCTATGCCAAGCGCCGAACTACTGGATATATTGTCGAAGCCAGACGAGTGGGGCGCTTATAACTACCGGATAGCAAAGGAGCTATTAGCCGAACGGGGCATAGCTATTGCTGAATCTAAACTGAAACGACTGGCCGAAGAACGAACAGCAATTCTATCGGAAAGAAAAAAAATAAGTCCTGTATTGATTGCTGCCGGCTACGCATCGTCGCTGGTCAATATGGGCAGAATGTTCTTTTATGTCGGTTTTGCCGCCGGAGGTTTGGGCGCCAACAATGTAATGAGCGAAGCAATATGGTATTTCCCCGGCTTCTTCGGACTGGTATTGGGCGGAATAATTGTTGGCGTCAAAAACACACTACCCAACGGCGACAGGACGCCTGTATACACAGCCGGAACCATAAAACACGGAGTGGCTATGTTTGCGCTCAACGCGCTTGCCTGGCTGGTCAATATTACAGCTCACGCCTCTTTATAAACGGCGACCCTGACTTGCAGATATTGCAAAATATTTCACGTTTACATTTTGCCGATTGTTCTACTTTTGAGCCCTGAAGCGCAGGCTGCTGAAGCCAATAACCTGCGCCGGAAAAAACAAAAATGAAAAAAGTAATTTACATAAGCCTGCTATCGTTTGCAGTTACCGCCTGCACATCGTCGGCCAATCATGAGCGCCCATCTACCCAATACGAGGAGAAAAAACAGTCTTTAGAAGAAATGGAGCGCGAAAGTCCGCTGAAGTTTATAAAAATATCTGGTTCCTACCATGGCAATCTGCTGAACCAAAGCGTAGTGGAAGGCGAAATAACCAACAAGGCAACACTGATAGGCTACAAAGACATAAATGTGCAAATCAGCTTTTTAGACAAAGAAGGCGCGCTTATAGAGAAGCAAAAACACCTGCTCGATGAAGCCGTAGATGCCAAATCGACAACAAGCTTTAAGATAAAAACCAAGCACGTAAAAGGCGCCCAGTCGGTGTCGGTAGATGTGGTTGGGGCAGTGGCAGAGAAATAGCGCCCATTGCACGGATTTATTTGTTGTCAATCCCCCCTTTTATACCGGTTACAAACTTTCTGAAAAAAATTTCGGAAAGTTTGTAACTTTTTTCTTTCGTGCCCGATATACAATAGAATGGAGCAAAATGACTACAACGCATGTGTACAGGAATGGGCCGACGCCCTGTTCAGGTTTGCCTGCAAGTGCACCGGCCAGGCTGCCGATGCGCACGATGTAGTACAAAACAGCTTCGAGGTATTATGGCAAAAAAGAAAGGAGGTACAACCCGGTAAAGCAAAGGCATTTCTGTTTCAGGTGGCCTACCGCAGCTCGGTAGACAACTATCGCAAAAAAGCTCGACTAAGCTACGATGCGCCGCCCGAAGAGACATATACGCCCGCTAACCCAGACCTGAAAAAAATACTCGACAGAGCGCTGGCTCAACTCGACGAACAGGCAAGAGCGCTGGTGCTGCTTAAAGACTACGAAGGTTACCGCTATGACGAGATAGCGCAAATAACAGACCTAACAGAGGCGCAGGTGAAAGTGTACCTGCACAGGGCAAGAAAAACACTGAAAGATTATTTGGTAAGCGTAGAAAACATTATTTAGCTATGGTAACGTGGGACAATTATGAAGAATATATAATAATGCATGCCGACGGCGAGCTATCGCCCGAAGAAGAAACTGCATTGCAGGCATTTATAGCCCTGCACCCCGAGCTGAAAAGCGAACTGGACGCCTATAGCGCTGTAAAACTTACGCCCGACACTACAGTGGTATTTGCCAACAAAGAAAGCTTGCTAAAAAATGCGCCCGCAGGTAGAATAATAGCCTTCCCGCAATGGCGCAAATACAGTGTAGCTGCCGGAGTGGCCTTGCTGCTTGGCTTGTCTGTATACAAATGGAATGCCACGCCCTCAGTAACAGAAACTGTGGCTAAAAACGATACCGCTCACCAAATAAACAATACCCTACCTACCCCTAAACAAGACAACATAACCAATGCTACCAACCCTAAAGTAGAAAACGCAGTAACAACCAACGATATAAAACCCCAACCAGCTATAACCAAACAACACAATAACACGACCACTGCGACGCAGCGGGCTACAGCGCACAATGTGGTAAAACAGCATAACACCACAATTGCCCCAAGCCACCAAAACACAGCAGTTGCGCGCCTCGCTGAGCAGGTAGACAAACTGCCCGTAGAAGAAAATAAAATGATGGCGGTAAGCGCCGAGCCAACACAGCAAAACACAGCGACGCTGGCCTACACGGCAGTAGTAGCTGAAGAGCCGGCAAAACAACAAAAATCGTTCTTGGATCAGCTACCCATAGACGAGCTAAAAAAACAAGGCATAGAAAGTATGGCAGCTGCAGTAGCCAATACTTACCAGCATATCAACAACTTAAAACACAACCTGAGTGAAAAAACACTTACGATTCAGGTAGAAAAAAGAAAACTCATCTTATCATTCTAAACTACAAACAACCAAATTTACGATTATGAAAAACACAATTTTCGCGATAGCCGCTATCGCAGGCCTGCTGTTTGCCAACACTTCTGTGGCACAAGACAAAAAAGAAGAAAAAAAAGAAGAGCCAAAACACAAAACCACGCTCACTATTTCTAACCGCGGCATTTATTTTTCTGCTGCCGACTCTGCAAACGGCTTGAAAGCGGGCAAAGTAAAGAAAGAAAGAACCGAGGGTATATTCAGCAGCAATTTTGCTATGATCGATCTTGGCTTTAACCAACTGATAGACAATACCAACTACAGCGACCCGGCAGTAAAAACCTTTCTGGATGTGCCGGCCAATATGCAAAACAAGAGTGTGTTTACGTTGCACACCGCAAAGTCGATCAATGTGAACATCTATCCGTGGATGATAAAATTCAGGGCATTGAAAACAGAAGGTCAACGCATCTATTTATCGAGCGGTATAGGTTTTCAGTTCTATAACTTCCGCTTCGAAAACCCGGTGACCTATGCTAAGAATCCAGCACGGGTAACAATGGATACTATTGTATTTACCAAGGACAAACTGGCTATGAACTACCTGAATATACCGCTTATGCTCACGTTCAAAACCCGCGTTCACAGAGACGACAGCGGTAAATCGAGCAAGGACAAATGGCTGGTGTATGGTTTTGGCGTAACAGAAGGTATGCGCATCGACTCGTGGAGCAAGCAAAAATCGGGAGCCCGCGGCAAAGTAAAAGTACACGACGCCTTTGGTCTTGCAGACTTCAATACGTGTGTATCTGCTGAAATAGGCCTGGAAGGATTCATCAGGTTTTACGCCACCTATCAGGTTACTTCGCTCTACAGCAACGGTATAGACCAACACCCTGTTAGCTTCGGTATCCGTCTTGGCGGCATCTAATCAGCCCCTCAAAATCCCTCACTATATCATTACTATCCCGGTTTCCCAGTGTGGAATCCGGGATTTTTTTGCATCCATACCGTAGTCAAATATTGGCAATCTTCATCACAACATACAATACCGCTTACCGTTCAATACTCAGCATATACCAAC
>CAZLPE010000072.1:5495-18024 GCA_964561325.1 uncultured Flavipsychrobacter sp. | reverse complement strand
ACAAATACCGGCTTATTACCCATTATACTATCTATCTCCTGCATTATTTCGGGCGTCAATTTGGGGTACAGCTCCAGCGCTTTCAGGTTTTCCAGTAGTTGGCTTTCCTTGGTGGCGCCCAGTATGGTAGTGGTTACATTGGGGTTGTGTATGGTCCAGGCTACGGCAAGGGTGGCCAGGCTGGTGTCCAGTTGGCCGGCTACTTTAGCCAGTTGGCGCACTTTAGCCAGCTTGTCGTCTTGCAGCATACGGTCTTTCAGCCATGCATAGTTTTCTATAGCCAGGCGCGATCCTTCGGGTATGCCGTCGTTGTACTTGCCGGTAAGCAAGCCCGACGCCAGCGGACTCCAGATGGTAGTACCCATACCCACATTCTTAAATATGGTTATGTAGTCGCATTCCATTTTCTGGCGTTCCAGCATATTATATTGCGGCTGCTCCACAGCCGGGCCTATCAGACCCAGACCTTTGGCCACAGCGTGCGCTTCCATTATTTCAGCCGCCGTCCACTCGCTGGTGCCCCAATACAGTATTTTCCCCTGTTGCAGCAGTATGTTCATGGTCCATACTATCTCTTCCATGGGTGTTTCCCTGTCCGGGCGGTGGCAGTAAAACAAATCCAGATAATCTACCTGCATGCGGCGTAGCGCAGCGTGGCAGGCCTCTGTGAGGTGCTTGCGGCTCAGACCATGCTGGTTGGGTTTGTTGTTTTTGCCATACAACCCAAAAAACGCCTTGCTCGATACGCAGTAGGTTGTGCGGTCCCAGTTTTTCTTGCTGAGTACCCTGCCCATCATCTCCTCCGATCGTCCGCCTTCGTAAGCTTCTGCATTATCAAAAAAATTGATGCCATTGTCGTATGCCAGACCCATCAGCCTGTCGGACGCGCTATCGTCTACCTGTTTAGAGAAAGTAACCCACGAGCCATACGACAGTACGCTGAGTTGCAATCCGGTTTTACCCATTCTCCTGTATTCCATAATCTAAGATTTATACATGATTGGCGCCGGTTATGCGCCGGCTACCTGCTAAATAAGTCTTTATATTGTGTACACCACCAGTCCGTCGCGCAGCTTTGGTTCGAACCACGTGCTCTTAGGGGGCATTACATTTCCGCTGTCTGCTATATCAAACAGTTGCTTTATCGTAACCGGATATAACGCAAAAGCCACTGCGGCCTCTTTATTGTCTACTCGTTTTTCCAGCTCGCCCATGCCGCGTATGCCGCCTACAAAGTCTATGCGTTTGTCGGTGCGGGGGTCGTTGATGTTGAGTAGTTTGGCCAGCACATTTTGCTGTAGTATGGTCACGTCCAGCACGCCTATCGGGTCTTTGGTATATGCTCCCGCCTTGGCCACCAGCTTGTACCACGAAGCGCCGATATACATACCAAACTCATGCAACTGCTGCGGTTTGCAGGGTTCGCCGCCATGTGGGGTTACCACAAAATCGTCGCCCAGGGCATCTATAAACGATTCTATGGTGTAGCCGTTCAGGTCTTTCACTACGCGGTTGTAGTCCATTATCTTCAACTGGCTCGCCGGAAAAATGCAGGTAATGAAGTAATTGAACGCCTCATCGCCGTCTACAGAATAGCCGTTCTCTCTCATTTCCTTACACACCTTTGCCGCCGACGCCGCGCGGTGGTGACCATCGGCTATATAGGTGCAAGGCACATCCTGACTGAAATGCAGGGTTATCTTGGCTACTTTGGCATATTCATTCACCACCCATAATATGTGTCTTATACCATCGGCGCCCGTAAAGTCGTTTACCGGCTCGTGATTGGCTTTCCACTCATCTATAATGGTTTGCACGCTTTCGCAGTCGTTGTAGGCCAGAAACACCACGCCGGTTTGCGCGCCTGTGGTAGTGATATGGCTTATGCGATCCTGCTCCTTTTCGGGGCGGGTATATTCATGCTTTTTAATGATGCCGTGGTTGTAGTCGTCTACCGACGATCCGCAGATAAGGCCGGTTTGCGAGCGGCCATCCATTACCAGCTCATAGATATAATAGCAGGGGTCGGGGTCCTGTATCAGGGTTTTATTGTGTATCATCGCTTCCAGATTTTCTCTGGCTTTGTCATATACCTGCTGACTGTGCACATCTGTGTTTTCAGGCAAGTCTATCTCCGACCGTGTAACGTGGTAAAAGTTATGAATATTCTTTCTGAACTCTCTGGCTTCTGCTACGCTTACCACATCGTAGGGTAAGGTAGCCACGCTTGCTGCCAGTTCTTTTTGGGGACGCAACCCCTTGAATGGTGTTATTTTTGCCATAAGCCTTTTCCCGCTTCCGGAAATTTATTGTGTTATCAATATTTCTTTAAACTCAAGTTACTCTTTTTCTTGCGTACCTACCTAACGGCGGATGTTATTTTTTTCTTCTGTTTCGGGTCGTTCCGTCTCGGGCTCTTTGCCGCCTATATTAAAAATACGGTAGGCGAGCTCCTTACCCGCCTCCTCGGCCTTGGTATAAGCAAACGATTGTTTCTGTACCAGAAAGTTGCCGTTTTTGCCCATTACATAGTATTGTATATTTTTTCTGGAGCCGTTTTTGCTAAACGATATGTATACATCTGGCGCAGCAGAGCCGGTTGTCCAGTTTATGTTGCAGTCGCGGAGGCGTTTTTCTACCGCAGCGTCGGGTGCGCCCAGTATGTGCAGGTTCATATTCATTTTCAGCCCCGTAAACGGTATCAGCTGCGGATAGGTAATATATAACTGATACAGCCAGCGGTGCATTTGTTCGTCATCGCCCAGTTCTTTAGCGCATTGCGCCTCGGCCTGAAACAGGCGCGCTATGTATAGCTTTTCGTAATCGGTATCTATGTTTTTGTCGCGCAGCAGTTGGTCAAATATTATTTTAGCCTCGTTATACTTGCCTTGCTGCATTTTAAGGCGCGCCGCCATAAGTGTAAAATACTTGCGTATATCCTTACGTTTGTCGGTGGCGGCTTCTTTCTCAAAACGCTTAATAAAATACTTGGCGCTAAAGTCGTGAATAAGATACCATATTTCATCCCACGACACCGTGCTTTCGTCTGAGAACAGCTTGTAGATAACCCTGTCGCGCTCGGGGTTTTGCGAAAAAAGATTGATGATGAGCAACTGCTGCATATACTTCTCGCTCAGCTTTTTGCTCATCGCCAATAGCGTATTGGGGTTATACCACCAGTTGGCGTTTTCAAATTGCAGCATCTGCCATTCCTGCTCTTTGTTTACCAGCTTTAATAGCTGCACGCTAAAGTCGTAATGACTCTGACCCAGCGTGGTGCCTATGTGCAATTCTTTAAATTCGGCGGCTTTGTTTAAATAGCGTTCTGCTTCGGCTATCTGCCCGTCGTATAGCATACAGCGCGACAGCGCAATGTTGTACCAGCCGTAGCCGGGGGTAGAGCCTGCGGCCTTTATCATGTTTTTGGCCAGGCCGGCGCCCGTTTTAGGCTCGCCTTTGTATATATCCAGTATACTGGTGTAGTAGCACCACTCTTGCAGGCGTTTGTCGCCGGCATCTTGCATAGAGGCTATTTTGTATTCTTCTTCGGCTGTGCGAAAGTCGCCGCAAATAGCCCTGAAGGTAGCATAGTTGTTATGGGGCAGCCTGCCTTTTTCGCGCATCAGCTCAAAGTAGTGGCTTGCCGAGTCTATGTTGAATGTGTAGCTATACAATATATTCTTGTAGTGATACACGCTCATTCGTTCGGCATCGGCATAGCCGGGTGCAAACACGCCATCGTTTATCGCCCTGTTCTTTTCTATCTTCATCAGGCTGCTGTCCAGATAGCGGTTGGCCAGCGCCTCGTTCTCGTCTATAGAGTTTTTCAGAAACGAAAACTTCGAGCTGGTATAAAATCTGTTGCGGTGCACGGTCCACGCCATATAGTCGTAGGTGTCCATGTAGTAGTGTCGCTGAAAATTCCATTTCAGTATATGCCGCAGCAGCTTAAATAGTTTTTCCTCCTGATTGGTATTGCTGTAGCAATTCATCAGGTAGTTGGCTATACGTGTGTAGTCGGGCTGAATGATGCGTATGGGGTACAGTATCTTCACGTCGTTAGATCGGGTAGCCAGCGCTTTGGCATAGTCGTGCTCCATGAGCGCCAGCGCGCGTTCCAGCGGCGCTGCGGCATTTTTATAGCCCAGATAGTCGGCTGCATGGTTATATTTATACGCGCCTTCAAACATCCAGCCTACATAATAGGTACTATCTATCCGCTTAAACTCGCGCGAGCGCGCCAGCGCATCTTCGCCATCCATATCTTCTATCATGCGCTTAGCGTCTATATTAAAATAGCGCTCCGACATTTTATTGGCGGGGTGCGGCGGCATAAACTGCGGCAGTAGTTGCGGCATAGTAGGTACTGGCCTGTTTGGTCTGTTGTTTGTTTGGGCCATAGCGCTATAGCCACACAGGCTTAAAGCCAGTATGCCCGTTGCAACAATGCATTTTTTCCATTCAAAACTCAAGCGACTCCTCTCTTTTTAGCTGATACCTTTATTATTTGCCCTGGTACAATTTTAGCTTGGCAAGGCGTTCTGTTTCTTTATTTATTATGCTGTCCAGCGCCTTCTGCTTGCCGTCTTTGTTGCGGTACACAAGGCGGTGATCCAGTACTACCCTGGCTATGTCTTTTACATCGTCTTCTATTACATAGGTGCGTCCGCACACCAGCGCATAGGCGCGCAGGCATTTTAAAAATGCTATACCGCTACGAGTAGATGCGCCCAACGAAATATCCTGATGCTCGCGGGTGGCGCGCACTATGTTGCTAACCGCGCGTATTATCTCGTCGTGCAAAAACACCTCGCCGGCCATAGCCTGTAGCGCCAGTATATCTTGCATACTGAGTACCTGCTTCAGGTCGGTAAGGTTTTTAGCAATGCTCAGGTATTCGCGGTATATATTCAGTTCGGCTTCCTCGTTTACGTAGCCAAAATGTATTTTCATAAAAAACCTGTCGAGCTGTGCGGCGGGTAGTGGGTAGGTGCCCTCCATCTCTATAGGGTTTTGCGTTGCTATTGCAAAAAACAACCGCTCCAGTAGCATCGTGGTGTCGCCCACGGTTATCTGCTGCTCGGCCATGGCCTCCAGCAGTGCGCTCTGCACCTTGGGCGAAGCGCGGTTGATCTCGTCGGCCAGCAGCACATTGCAAAAAAGCGGGCCTTTTTTAAATACAAATTCTTTATTACGATCGTCGAAAATATGCGAGCCTATCAGATCCATAGGCAGCAGGTCGGGGGTAAACTGAATACGTTTAAACAATACATGTTCGCCATCTGCGCCGCCGCTTATGCTTTGCGCCAGCGTGCGCGCCAGCACGGTCTTACCCGTACCGGGATTATCTTCCATAAGTATATGTCCGCCTGCTATAAGGCAGGTAACCACCATTTCTATTTGCCTGCGTTTGCCTTTTATCACTTGCTCCATATTGCCTACCAGGCGTTGTATGGCATGGGCGGCGTCTATACTAACCGGTTCTGTGACAGATTCGATCATAAATTCAAAACTTTCTACAAGTTTAGCGATTAATACAATAGCAACTTAGCGGGCGCGTTGTAATTTTTTGTGAAATTGGGAAACCCCGCTGCGCAATGCCGTTGTGCGAAAACCTGCCGCCGCAAGCCCGGATTGCAGAACGGTTATTGCCAAATGCTATAAAACAATAACGGGCGAAGGCTGTGCGGTAAATAAAAAACCAAAGACGGCAAAAAAGACCTACCTTCATTGGAGTATTTTTTAATATTTTTTCACTTTCTACGTTTTATCCGCCACTAAATTGTACTTATTATGAACATAAGCCCGGAGTTGAAGAGTAAGTTTAATGCCTCTTTTGCAAGGATTATGAAACAAACCTCGCCCGAACTACAGAAAAAATGGAACGGAGTAATAGAATGGAAGGATGCAAAATCGTATCCATATATTATGCCGGAGGTGATACAGGGTTTGCCCGAAGGCGCAAAAGCAGCGTATGTAACGCTACTTAACAAGCTGAGCAGAGGCAGCATATAACGCTTGCAAGCAGCGCCGCAACACCGGAGTTCGCGCTACGGTGGGTGCGTAGTATTAGGCAAAAATCATCCCGATTGCCAATGCGTCAACAAAACAATAACTCCAACAGGCGTAGCGGTAGCGCGCTTAATTGTGCGGCTATTACTCCTCGCTCAGCAGGTCGCGCTCCAGTATTTCCATGCTTACTATATCTATTGCCTCGTCCATACGCGGCGCTATATTCAGCATTCGGTCTTCATCTACAGCCTTCATAGCCACATATACAGACTCTTGTATACCGGTAAGCACAAACGACTGACCCAAACTATAGCAATCTTCGTGTAGCGCCAGCCAGTGGGCTATACCGCTGTGCTCTATGTGCGGAACGCCATTTAGGTCGATAATAAAGTTATGACTGCCTCTTTGCCTCATTTCGGCTATCTTTTCGCCCAGTGCGTCTGCCATTTTAGCGTTTATGGTATCGGCAAGCGGCTTTATTACGGTAAAAGTATCTTTGGTATCAATTTTGAAATCCATAAACGGTGGAATTAAGTAATTGAGGAAATAGCTATCAGGTTTTAAAAATACAATATCCCACCTAAAATATAGCGCCAGAGGCTGCAGCGCGGGCAGAAACTCCGGGAAATGACCGAAATACTAATACTTCTATAACTAATGCCGATAAAATAATACTTTTGAAATCGTTAACTTTATCTTTAAACAAAAGGACTAACACATGGATTCAAATTTCTCGCCTAAAGTAAAAGAGATCATTTCCTACAGCAGGGAAGAAGCCCTGAGGCTGGGTAATGACTTTATAGGCACGGAGCATTTACTGCTGGGTCTGATACGCGAGGGCGATGGAGTAGCCTTGCGGGTTTTGCAATGTATGCAGGTTGATCTTTTCGAACTCCGGAAAGAACTGGAGGGGGCAATAAAAGATAAAAACAACAAACCGCTTGCCAACATAAACAGCTTACCGCTGACCAAACAAGCCGAAAAGGTGATACGCATAACAGTGCTTGAGGCTAAAGCCCTGAAAAGCAATACTGTTGAAACAGAGCACCTGATGCTCTCGATACTGAAAAACAAAGAAAACGTAGGTACCCAGATATTAAACAACAATCAGGTAGACTACGAACGATTTAAAAGCGAACTGAGCATTCTGCAAGGCGGCGGCCCAACTGCCGACTACAACGATCCGGGATCGGAAGAGTTTGACGATGAAGACGAACGCAGGCAGTTTCAGCAACAGCGCAAGCCTGCCGCAAGCGCCGCAAAATCTAAAACTCCGGTACTCGACAATTTTGGCCGCGATATAACCAAATTCGCAGAGCTGGGCAGTCTGGACCCTATTGTGGGCCGAGATGAAGAAATAGAGCGCGTATCGCAGATACTGTCGCGCCGCAAGAAAAACAACCCTATACTGATAGGCGAGCCCGGCGTGGGTAAAACGGCTATAGTAGAAGGGCTGGCGCTACGCATAGTGCAGCGCAAAGTATCGCGCGTGCTGTTTGACAAGCGCGTTATCAGCCTCGACCTCGCAGCGCTGGTGGCGGGTACAAAATACCGCGGTCAGTTTGAGGAGCGCATGAAGGCTATAATGAACGAGCTGGAGAAAAACCGCGACGTAATTCTGTTTATAGACGAAATACACACTATAGTAGGCGCCGGCGGAGCTTCCGGATCGCTGGATGCGTCGAATATTTTTAAACCTGCTCTGGCGCGCGGCGACCTGCAATGCATAGGCGCATCTACCCTCGACGAATACCGCATGTATATTGAAAAAGACGGCGCGCTCGATCGCCGCTTCCAGAAAGTGCTGGTAGAACCGCCAAGCGTAGAAGAAACAATAACTATACTGAACAATATACGCTCTAAATACGAAGACTTCCACAATGTGACGTATGATGCCGCCGCTGTAGAAGCCTGTGTGAAACTGAGCGACAGATACATGACCGACCGCCTGCTGCCCGATAAGGCAATAGACGTAATGGACGAAGCCGGAGCGCGCGTGCACCTGAAGAATATTAATGTGCCGCAAAACATACTGGACCTCGAAAAGAAAATTGAGGATATTAAACAAGAGAAAAACAAAGTAGTAAAAAGCCAGCGTTTTGAAGAGGCTGCCGCCCTGCGCGACCGCGAAAAACGCCTTGGCGAAGAGCTGGACCGCGCCAAAGCCGAATGGGAAGAAGAAGCCAAACACAAACGCTACCCGATAAGTGAAGAGACGATAGCGGAAGTGATAAGCATGATGACGGGCATACCGGTGATGCGCATGGTAGAAGCGGAAAGCGCCAAGCTGCGCCGCATGGACGACGACCTGCGCGATAAAGTAGTGGGTCAGGACGAAGCGATAAATAAAATAGTAAAAGCAATACAGCGCAACCGCGTGGGTCTGAAAGATCCGAGAAAGCCAATAGGTTCGTTTATTTTCTTAGGCCCTACAGGGGTAGGAAAAACCGAGCTGGCGCGCGCATTGGCACGCTATATGTTCGATAGCGACGACGCCCTTATTCGCATAGATATGAGCGAATACATGGAGAAATTCTCTCTGAGCCGCCTCATAGGCGCGCCTCCCGGATATGTAGGGTATGAAGAAGGCGGGTTGCTGACCGAGAAAGTGCGCCGCAAGCCGTACAGCGTTGTGCTGCTCGACGAAATAGAAAAAGCGCATCCGGATATATTTAATATACTGCTGCAAGTGCTGGACGATGGTCAGCTTACCGATGGTTTAGGTCGCAAAGTAGACTTTAAGAATACGCTGATAATAATGACGTCGAATATAGGCGCACGCCAGTTGAAAGATTTTGGCGCCGGCGTGGGCTTCAGCACCTCTGCTAAGGTAGTAAGTCAGGAAGATACCAACAGAGGCGTAATAGAGAAAGCGCTGAAACGCACTTTCTCGCCAGAGTTCCTGAATCGTATAGACGACGTTATCATCTTCAATACGCTCGATGAAGGCCATATTGCTATGATCATCGACATAATAATGAAGGATGTAATGAAACGCCTTAATACGCTTGGTTTCAAAATGGCGCTTACCGATGCAGCGAAGAAGTTTATTGCTGAGAAGGGTTACGACCAGCAGTTTGGCGCCCGACCGCTGCACAGAGCTATCCAGAAATACCTGGAAGATCCGCTGGCCGAAGAAATACTTAACCACCGTATAAAATCGGGCGACAATGTAACGGCTGATTATAGCGATGTAGATGGTAAAATATTTTTTTCCATAGACGCTGCGCCAACAACCAACATTGAAATAGTGAAGGAACTGTAAACAAGTTAATACCCCTTTAAAAACAGAGCGACCCAAATTTTGGGTCGCTCTGTTTTTAAGGATATAGCCTGCGCTTGCATATATATACTGAACAATACATGGCTATCTTTGGCGATACTAATTTCATTCTATGAATTCCGCCCATCCGGCAGACCGTATCAACGAGGCGCTATGGTATATAGACAATAACCTTGACGGCGATTTGTCGCTCGAAACCGTTTCGCGCGTGGGTTGCTATTCGCCTTTTCATTTGCATCGTTTGTTCAAAGCCGCCACCGGCGAAACGCTAAACAACTACATTACCCGCAAGCGCATAGAGAAAATAGCCGGATGCCTTATGTTTCGTAAAGATATTTCGGTAGGGGCGCTTGCCCTGCAATTTGGGTTTAGCGGTAATGCGGCGCTTACGCGCGCATTCAAAAAATATTATGGCGTCAGCCCCACGCAGTTCAGGCTGCTGGCGCCGGGCAAGTATAGCAAGATATGCAAAACGGATAGCAAGATTGGCAAAGCCCCCGCCATTTTCGACCAGTACATTTGCGACATCAATAACTGCTTAAACTACATGATGATGAACGCAAAAATAGAAGTAAAACAACTGCCCGCATTGAGCATTGCCTACACCACCTGCATAGGCGTAGGCCAACTGGACGCCGCTTTTGGTAAAATGATGCAGTGGGCCCGGCAAGCCAGAGTGTTAGATCAGCCCGACTTTAAGATGGTGCGCATTTTTCACGACAGCTTCCGCATTACCGCCCCAGACAGGGTGCGTATGAGCATTGGCGTACCTGCGCCGCCCGATGCCGAAACCGGCGAAGCTGTAGGTATGACCACTATAAACAAGGGAAAACACATAGTGGCCAGTATGCTGATAGCGCCGCCCGATTTTGGAAAATCGTGGGAGAGTCTGTTTGTGTGGATGAACGAAAATGGCTACAAAAAAGCGCCCGGCGATCCGTTTGAGCTGATATACAACAACTATGCTACGCATCCCGAGGGTAAAAGTCAGGTAGATATGTGTATACCGGTGTTGTAAGCTGGCGGTAATTGGCTCGGCATTATCCAGGGCTGTTAGCTGCTTTCAACATTTTTACTATCTTGGCATAAAAGAAAAACAAACTGCCGCATGAACCCTAAAGTGGATTTTTACTTTTTGAAAGCCGGTAAATGGCAAAGCGAACTGGAGCTGCTGCGCGAAATAGCCAACAGCAGCGGACTGGCGGAAGAGCTAAAATGGGGCTGCCCTTGCTATGTGCGCGATAAGAGCAATGTTGTGCTGATACATGACTTCAAGGAGTATTGCGCATTGTTGTTTTTTAAGGGCGCATTACTTGCCGACCCCGCCAATGTGCTCATACAACAGTCGGAAAACGTGCAGGCTGCCCGCCAAATGAGGTTTACATCTACACCGCAAATTGTGGAGCAAACAGAACTGATCAAGGCGTATATACAGCAGGCCATAGAAGTAGATAAGAGCGGCCAGAAAGTGGCGCTGAGATCGCATACAGACCTGAAGTATCCGGTGGAGTTGCAAAGCAAACTGGATGAAATGCCCGAACTAAAGGCGGCTTTCGAGGCGCTAACGCCCGGCAGGCAGCGAGCCTACAATCTGTATTTCTCTGATCCCAAGCTGGCCAAAACGCGCGAGGCAAGAGTGGAAAAATACCTGCTGCATATACTAAACGGCAAAGGGCTGAACGACTAAAGAATAAGCGCTAAAATAACTACTTATGAACAACACCCTAACGCCGGCGCAACGCAACGACCTGCTGGCAACACTTAAAACTCGGTTTGATAAAAACGCTAAACGCCACAAAGACATAGCCTGGGCCAATGTTGCCGCCCGACTGGAAGCCAATGCCGGCAAAGTAGCGGCGCTGTATGAAATGGAGCAGACCGGCGGCGAACCCGATGTAACGGGCTACGATGCTGCAACAGGCGAATATCTGTTTGTGGACTGTAGCGCCGAAAGCCCCTCCGGACGGCGTAGCCTCTGCTTCGACCGCGAAGCGCTGGATGCCCGTAAAGAAAACAAACCCGCTGGCAGCGCGCTGGATATGGCCGAAGAAATGGGCATAGAAATGCTGAACGAAACACAATACCGCGAGCTGCAACAGCTGGGTGTGTTCGATGCTAAAACATCGAGCTGGATACAAACGCCGGCAAATATCAGAAAGCTGGGCGGAGCCTTGTTTGCCGACTACCGTTATGCTACCGTATTTGTATACCACAATGGCGCGCAGTCGTATTATGCAGCGCGTGGTTTTCGCGGCATGCTACGGGTGTAGGCGAGCCAGCGCCTGAACCGAAAACCTAACTGAACCAGGTAATGGATAACAATACCGATCGTATATTACAAACCATACACACCATAGCCGCCCCAGCCGATGTGCTGTGGCGGCTATGGACCCAACCTGAGCATATTGCCCACTGGTGGGGCCCCGCCGGATTTACCGCGACCATACACACTATGGATGTGCAGCCCGGCGGCGAATGGAAACTAACACTGCATGGCCCCGATGGCACAAACTACCCCAACCGGAGCATATATGGCGCCATTGTGCCTATGCAGCAAATAAACTTTGAACATTTCAACCCCCATTTTTTTACCACAGTACTTTTTGAGCCAGCTGGAGCCGCTACCCGCATCGTCTGGACAATGCTGTTTGACACCGCCGATATGCGCGACCTGATAGTAAAAGTGCACAAAGCCGATGAGGGCCAACGGCAAAACATAGCGCGGCTGGAGGAGTATGTAGCGCGGCTTGGGTGCGCATAACGATGCTGGAGTGTGCGGTTACCCCAACGCCTTTTCAAAACAAACGCTGCTCTCTACACCGGCATATTGTCCGTAGTTGGGTATGGTGTGGTAGTTGTTTTTTTGGTATAGCCGTATGGCTTCGGGTTGTTTCCAGCCGGTTTCTAATATGCAGGCGCTGTAGCCCAATTGTTTTGCCCACGTTTCCAGCTCTTGCAATACCTGCGATGCCACGCCCATACCGCGATGCGCTGGCGGCACATACATGCGTTTCACCTCCATAATGCCGGGGGCATATGCTTTTACAGCGCCGCACCCTACCGGCTCATTGCCTGCATAGGCCACTACCACATGCTTTATAAGGTCTATTTTATTGAACTGAGCAAAAAACGAATGTTCGGCGCCGTCGCGTATGGCCAAATCGGCATCGAGCGCAGCCACCAGCGTTCTGAAATCAGGATTTGTAGAGTCGGTGCGCTGCAAGCGTAGGTTGA
>CAZLPE010000072.1:0-5395 GCA_964561325.1 uncultured Flavipsychrobacter sp. | reverse complement strand
TCGGCTATATTTATTTGCTCCGCATTGTGTTGGGTAAGTATTGTTTTCCCGTCGGCGCCGCTTATTTGCGCGGTTACGCTTACCGGCGCGGTGATGTGCAATACGGTAGTTGCCGGATTTGGGTATACGGTAATATCGGTAGCGTTTACGTTGCTAACGCCTACATTGTATATGTTTTGCTCTATGCTGTAGGCAGTGCAGTTGTTGGCGTCGGTTACTTTTACCCTATAGCTGCCGTTTACAAATGGCTTTAGCGTCGTGCTCGTCGCGCCCGGTATAGCAATAGTGTTCAGGTACCACTGATAGGTTACATAGCCGGGATTGGCAATGTAGTATGTGCCATCGTAGGTGGTATAGGGGCGCGGACTTGGGAATACGGTAATAGTATCGGGCGCTGTGGTGGTGGCGCAGCTACCGGCTATATTTACGTAGCAAGTATAAATGCCGGACAGCGTAGCCAGAAAGCTACCGTTTACCGCGCCCGGAATTGCGATGCCGTTTCTGTACCACTGGTAAGTAATACCTGTTATAGCGCCGCCGGTATTAACGCTGAGCGCAGCTGTTGTGCCAGCGCAAAATTTGTTTCCTGTATTTTCTATAAACGGCAGGTCTACTGCATTCACCATAATGCCTGCTGCATTGGCCGAGCACCCATTGGCTCCTGTTACGCGAACAGTATAAGCGCCGGTAACCGATGCGGTGTATACCGGCGTTATAGCTCCGGCTATAGGGCTGCCGTCTTTGTGCCACTGATATACATAACCGGGGCCGGTAGCGGCATTGAGCGTTACACTGCCGCCTGCGCAAAAAATTGCGCTGCCCGTAGCGGTTATCGCCGCTGTTGGCGCAGGTAGCGTATTAACGGTGTTTACAGAGCT
Organism: uncultured Flavipsychrobacter sp.; assembly: GCA_964561325.1. Lineage (GTDB taxonomy): Bacteria > Bacteroidota > Bacteroidia > Chitinophagales > Chitinophagaceae > Nemorincola. The sequence continues at coordinate 4,517 of CAZLPE010000072.1, read as the reverse complement.
GGTAGTACTACAGCCAAAACTATTGGTGGTTACCAGTCGGTAGTTGCCAGATGTTGTAGCTATGTAGGTGTTGTTGGTAGCGCCCGGTATCAGTCCCGGACCATTATACCACTGATAGCTGTAGCCTACGGGGCCCGTAAGCGTTACCTCGTCGCCTTCGCAAAATGTTAGCGCCCCCGACGCTACCACCGTAGCCGGCGGAGCGGGATGTACAGTAACAGTAACGGTAGTAGCGCCCACGCAGCCTATAGCGGTAGTACCGGTAACGGTATAAGTGGTTGTAGCCGTAGGATTGGCCAATACCGTGGCGCCAAATGCGGGTGTAAGACCGGCCGTTGGTCCCCATACATATGCGCCGCCAAGACCCGCTCCGCTCGCAGTAAGCGACAATCCGCCCCCGCCAAGGCATATACTACCCCCTGCCGGACTAACCGTAACAACAGGCAGACTTACTGCCGTAACTATTGCGGCGGCGCTGGTAGCGGTGCAGCCAAAACCATTGGTAACATCTACAGTATAAATGCCGGTGACGCCGGTAGTGTAGTATTGGTTGGTGGCGCCGGGTATAGCCCCCGATGCGTTGTTCCACTGATAAGTGTAGCCCACGCCGGCCGGAGCTGTAAGCCGTACAGTATCGCCGGTGCAAAAAGTAAGCGGACCGGAAGAACTAACGGCAGTAGCTGGCAGTGGATGTACAGTAACCACTGCGGTAGTGGTGTCGCGGCAACCTACAGTGGTTGTGCCAATTACGGTATAGGTAGTAGTAGCGGTAGGGCTGGCCGTAACAGTAGCGCCCGTAGTGGCCGATAGCCCGGTGGCGGGGCTCCAGGTATATGTTCCGCCCAAGCCTGCGCCGCTACCGGTAAGCGCCACGCCGCTGCCGCTACAAATAGCAGCCGCTGCAGGCGTAACAGTAACTACGGGTGGAGTGCATAGCAACCGCACAGAGCCGATAATGCTCAGTCCGTATATCTGTATCGTGCCGCCTATGCCCGATGCCGCATAAGGGTATATACGAAAGTGCAGCGTAGGATTGGTAACGTAAAACGGGCTCCAACTGGCCAGTGTAGTGCCGGCGGGCGATGTGGCGCACCCGGCATTGAGCGGCGTGTGGTCTATGCCTTCATCAGTCCACGATATGCCGTCTGTGCTATACGCCAGTCGGGCAAGCGTAGGGCCGGTGGTAGACCGGCGTAGGCCGGCGGTAAAGCCTGTAACGTCTATGGTATAGCCGGGCGTAGCGGTAAGCGTAATATCTATACATGGGCCCGATGTAGTATAGGCGAGACCGGTAAAGCCGGTAATGCCGCTAAAACCCCAGGTGCATGGCGTAGTAACGCCTGTGCCTATAGCGGTTAGGTTGGTAAATACCGGAATAAGTGGGTCTACATAGGTAGGTATGCCCGCAGTATTGTTTACATAGGTATATACGTCCTGACAAATGGCCAGCGGTATATTGATGATGTAAAGCAGCGCCAGTAGAGCAATTTTTTTCATAACAATATCATTTATATAAACAGAATACGAGGGGGTAAAATTATTGGCGGCATATGACCGCAATTAGAACGAACTGTTAAGTCATTATTACATTATTGTTTACTGCGGCGCGGCGCCGGGAAAAATATTTTTTCAGTCAGGCAACCATCGGGCGCTAAAAGGCATATATTACTGTGTACAAATCGCAACAAAACAGTAATGACCGAGGAAAAAGCCATAGAGGGATGCCGCCGCCAGGATAGAAAGGCGCAGAAAACCCTATGGGACGCCTATGCCGACGCCATGCTGATGGTGTGTATGCGCTATGTAAAAAACCTGCCCGACGCCGAGGAACTGATGCTGAACGGATTTTACAATTTTTTCAATAAAATAGACCGGTTCGATTATAGCGGGCCGGGTAGCGTGGCGCCGTGGCTTAAGAAAATAATGATAAATGAGTGTCTGGCTTTTTTGCGCAAAAAAGGAGGGCTGCAACTAACGCCCGACTCAGGCGCAATGGATGTAGTGGCCGATAATGATGTTATAGGCCGCATGAGCGCCGCCGAGATATACAGATATATCGTAGAGTTGCCGCCCGGCTACCGCACTGTGTTCAACCTTTATGTGGTAGAGGGCATGAGCCATAAAGAAATAGCCGGACTGCTGGAGATAACGGAGGGAACCTCTAAGTCGCAACTCAACAAGGCGCGCGCAATGCTGCAAAAAAGAATAATAAATATGCATACCGACCAGTAACACCAACGACCATACCGAAACAACTGCTGCAATGAACAATGATAACGCCATAAAAGATAAACTAAACAGCCTCGATACGCTCGATGGGGGCATTGTTTTTGGCAAAGACGATGCATGGCGCAAACTGCAAAGCCGGATGGATGCAAAGCCTGCCCGCAAAACAATGCCCCTCTACTGGCTGGCTGCGGCGGCTGCGCTGGCGCTGTTGCTGCTTGTGGCCAAACTATATATGCAACCTGCATTGCAGACTACGGTAGCTGCGCCTGCCGCTCCGCCAATGCCCCTAACGCCTGAACAGCCTGCTGAAGTACCCACAAGCACGGAACCGATTGCCAAAACCAAAATAATAAAAAAGAATAATAGCCGGCATAGCGAAAACCGGGTACCTCCGCAGCTTATTGTGCCGGAGCCACCGCAACAGGTAGAACAGATTGTTGTTGTGCCTCCGCCTGCTGTAGCGCCAGCGCCCACAGCTCCGCAACAGCCCAGACCAATGCGCATAGTACACCTGAGCGAACTGGATAAAGACATAACCGCAATCGCCGCTGAAAATGAACCGGAGCAACCCAATACTGCCCTTACGGAGATTATGAAACTACCGCCGGTGCATATAAACGATATACTGCACGAAGACTACTATCTGCAAGAGTTACGCAGAGAAAACAGACTGACTGTAGGCGGTGTATCTATTTACTTCAATTCGCCTCAGAAAAGCTTTTCGCCCAACCCTCCGATGAATAGCGGATTACGACTACGCATATACTAACTATAAATAGCTAAACAACACAATAATGATGAAAAAAATAGCTTGCGCCCTGCTGCTGGCAGCGGGCATAGGGGGAAATCTGCACGCTCAGAACACCTACGAAGCCGGAGCCGAAGCGGCAATGAAAATTAGCAACACAGAGCGCACTTTTGACGGGCCGGTAGGCGCCACAGGCATTCGCGATTTTGTGCGGTTGCCCACTGGCAAACTAATACTGGAAATGAACAATATGGGCGACTGGGACCGCATTGCCCACCTGGACTCCATACTGGTAGAGCTGAAACGCGATGTGGCTTTTTATAAAGATTCGCTGGCGCATTTTTCGGGCAATGTGCGTATAGATTACGCCCTGGCTCAGAAAGCGGAATACAAGCAGATACGGTTTCTGAAACATGACCCGAACGGAGCTATTTTTGTAAATAAATATGGAATTGTAGCGCCGCTAAAAATGGAGCAGGACACCGTAAGGGTAATAATAAAAATGAACGGTGAAGAAATACCCCGAAAAATTAAACCCAAAGGATCGCCGGTAATAAATACCACGCTCAAAACGCAATACCAGATCACATGCACTTTTTGCCTGAATAACTATACTGATATAGATAAGTTTTTTGCAAGCCGCGAAGAACTCACGCACATATTGGATACGCTGAGAACAACACGCTACAAACGATCGGCAAAGGATGCGCAGCGCAATCCATCGTCTACGGTGTACAAGCCAATGAGCCAGTACGACAGGCTCGATAGGTATAACTTTCTGGTAAAGTCGGATGTGTCTAAGCGCTGGCGCAATGTAAAAAACAATGATATGCTGGTGCTGGACGGGCATATAGGCGCTGGACTGGTTATGAACACCCTGGCCCCTATGGCCGAGCTGGGCATGAGCCTGAAGCGCGACCGCGGCGACAAAGACTATGTAGAAGGTGGATTTTCGTTATCGTCGTACTATTTTTTTGAGAAAAACCCTGCAGGCGCGTCGTTCATAAAAGACAATTGGTTTCTGAATGGCGAAGTGGGCTTGTCGTTTGAGGATTCTAAAAAGGGCAAGTACTCGCGGCTAACCGGCGGCGCCGGCTTCCTCATCCGTCAGCAAGGCGACTATTTCAAAGGCCCTACATTTAAGGTGTTTACCAACATACAGCTAAAAAACACCATCACCATCAGCCCCGAGCTCATCATCACCAACAACCTCCGCCAAGTATTCCCGGGTATTACAGTAAAGGTATTTTAAATAAGTATCGGCCCGCCGGGCGGTATATTGCGCACGGTTGGCCGATAGTATTCTCTTGATAGTTATATTACCACTTAGTCCATTTCTCAACCCGCACACCGCTTTCGCCCCGCAGGGTTATGGTGTATACGCCGGGTGCAAGCTGGGTTATATCCAGCTTTGTCGCCGTTGCGGTTAGTGCGCCGCTCATCAGTTGCTGGCCTATAGCATTAGCAATCGCAAACGATGAGTAGGCGTTGTTTGGCGCATCAATAGTAAGTATGGTAGATGCGGGGTTGGGGTAGATGC
>CAZLPE010000071.1:0-18153 GCA_964561325.1 uncultured Flavipsychrobacter sp. | reverse complement strand
ATGTTTTGATAATACAAAAAATCCCCGCGCGGGGATTTTTTGTATTATCAAAACACCAATCTACAGAAAACACTAACAGCTCTATGGAAAAAATAAGACTCGATAAGTACTTATGGGCTATTCGGATTTTTAAAACGCGAACTCAGGCTACCGGCGCTATAGATGAAGGTAAAGTAAAACTCAACGCTGTTGCCGTAAAGCCATCGAGGGTAGTAGGCATTGGCGACCAGTATACCATCAGAACGCCGGCGCGCAAATGGATAATAGAAGTAACCGGACTTATATCCAACCGCGTAGCCTACGAAGAGGCTATTAAAAACTATGTAGACCTAACTCCCGAGGAAGAAAAAAATCCGCCGAAAATGATCGAATCGAGTTTCTTTACGGGTAAACGCTTAAGCAAAACCGGAAAGCCGACCAAAAAGCAACGCCGCGACCGGGCCGACTTCTTTGGCGATGAAGACGCCGAAGAGTAATGAATACAGCTTTACACAAAAGGGGCTCGCCTGTTGGCGAGCCCCTTTATTTATGAAAAATTGTTATCTACGGTTGACGGCTACTAATAAAGCGCCGTATAGTTACCCTGTATAGTTAGCACCCAGTGCAAACCGCCATCTAAGCTCTGATAAATACCTTTGTTAGTGGCAAGATATACGTACTTCTGCTTGGTGTTGTTTTTGTATATGTTCTCTTTCCATGCAATGCTTCTTACAATCAGGTTGCTGGCGAGACCGCTGTTATTGCGTTCCCAAACATTTGTTGCGGTATTAAGCATATACAACCCCTGACCATATGTACCAATAAACGCCACTTCTTCAAACGGCGACCCTTGACATAACAAAGGTGTGTTAGCAGGTATACCTGTATATTGATTCCAGTTTCTACCGCCGTCGTCGCAATACCAAGCGCCATTTATACCTGTGGCATCAATAGCTATCAAGCGGTTGTTGAAATGACCTAAAGAGAAATGACCCGGTAGTGGATTTGTGCCGTTAGGAGGCAGTTCATTGCCCGAGGTATCTGCCGGATTGCCCAACTTACTACCCGTTACTTCCGAAAATCTGTCGTAAAGATCATTTGGATTGTTCAAAACAAAGTTTCTAAGACTTGTAGTATCGCCAATTTGCTGATTGAGCGCCAATCCATAGAGCTTACCATCTACACCCTGTGTTAGCGATATCATTTTTACTGGCATAGCGCCAACGCCCAATGTGTCGTAGTCGTTTTTAGGCGACCAGTTTTTGGGATATCCGTGGTTGTTGTTAAAAGCTAAACCGAGATAATTAGCCTCGGCGGGCACGTTGTGCGGCGAGCTCGAAACTGCATAAATAATATCCGGACTACCTTTGCAATTAACGATTTGCGATTGATTAAGGTCGATTGGAACGCCGCCTAAAGTAAATCCTTTGTATGAGCGTAGAAAATCGAATGAATGGTCGAAATTTTTACCATCGTTTACGCTGAACATGATATTGTTCTTGCACCACAATATATACTCGCCCGATGTAACAAGCGCTTTGCTTGGCTGACCGTCAGGAGAAAAAACCTTTACAATCTTGTGTCCGTCGTTAGTATAAAATAAAGCTCCGGCGGAATCAGAAAAATACAAACTATAAGGCGTCTCTACAATCTGGCTGTTGTCTATGCCATTGTTGCGCGAGCAACTTGTCATAAACATAAGTAGCGCAGCCGACAATAAAGTTATTGAACTATATAGGGGGGACTTCTGCATTTAAAACAATTTATTGCGTTACAAAAAACTAATAAACAAAGCTAAGATTAAAATTGTTAAATGTAAAGACGTAAACAGAGATAAATTAGTTTGGCGAGCCCGAAAAATAAAGCCGCTCTCTTATTCATCTTTTAGTTTATCGGCATCGCTCATGCGCATACCATAGTCCATCAGATTAATGATGCTGTTTTCATCAGCATTCATAAAGTTTACATCGAGATGGTAGCTAAGCGCGCTTTCTTTAAAATCGCCGCCGGTAAACGAAATGTTACTGAGCAACTTCTTGCTTTCCGCAATCATCGCAGAATCGTGCGCCGATTGACTGATAGAGTTGTTGTCAATATTTTTGAACATCTGCTGTATATCGAGATAAAAAGCCCATGGATGCCCCATAACGGTAGACGCCACTTTTGACTCCATTTTTTGCGACTTGAATTTACCATCCAGAAAACCGGCAACATTTTCGTATTTGTTGGATGCTACCGCATACTGATCGTTCATCATTATATATACAGAGTCTTTCTCGCTCAACGGAATTACAAAACCATTACCCAACGACTTCAGCCCGTTGTCTTTGGCCATTTGCACCATTTTCTGGAAATTATCTTTCTTATTTATTTTTATTACATAGCTCATGTTCAGGCTCGGCTTCTGGTTCTGGTGTTCTACCGGCTGGCCCATAAATGTATCTATTACCGTTTCGCTTTTCAGTGCAAAATCATTCATTACAAACGCCATGTCTCCGGTAAATGCATCCAGTATTTTGTCTACGCTCAGGTCTTGCAGCATTAGACCTTCATTTGCCAGACCCAGCAAGCCCATTTTGTCGAGTGTAGATTTAATACCCTGCGGCGAGATGTGCATAGCAAGCAGCATATCTAAGCTTTGATTGGGCAGTCGCTCCATCATGTCTTTGTCGGCATTCTGAGCGCCCAGCTGCTGGCCTATCTCCTTCATTTGGTCGGGCATAAAGTACTTTATGTCGCCGGTTATTTTGCCCTTTATAAAATCGAAGCCCGATGTAAATGCCGCCCCGGTCCAAAGATTGTTCGACAGCGATAAGCCGCCCATTTTTTCAGATACGTTGCCGCTGTATTGCGTCATCAGCTGCTCATAGTTGAGCCAGAACAGCACATCGTGCCCTTCTTCCTCCAGCGCTGCATATCGCTTGTTGGTTATAATCGAATTATCCTTACCTACGTTGAACGCGCTTTCCATTTCTGCAGACATTGCAGCAAGATCAGCCCCTTTCTTTCCGGCGCCTGCTTGCGGTTCATCTTCGTCGTTTTCCATAACGTTGATGATAATGAGCAGATTTTTGTTCCAGCCCACGTACATGTCTGTACCCAAACTTGCCTCTTTTCTATCGCCGTGTTGTTGTATGTTCACACCCGGCAATATCTGTTTCACATAGGTCTCCCATTGTGCAGCATCAGAAAGCGGCACAAGACCTGTGATCCTGTTGCCGCTTTTAAATCTTGCATCGGTCTTTACGTATACGTAAAATGTGTTGAGCGCGTCTATACCGGCTTTTTCTATGCCGTTCATAGCGTCTTTAGCGCTTTTCTCGGGCATGCGTTTCTGCATTTCCTTAAAAAGCTTGCTACCCGTTATCATATTCCAGGCTATCTTCTTGCTGAGCGCTTTTACATTTACGCCGCCCACCGCTACGGCATCCTTAGGTATATACCTGGCGTGGTCGGGCATTTTGCTACATGCGCTAAAAAGCGCTATAGCCAATAATACACAAACGGTTATGCGCAATTTACCAAACATAGATTAGCCTTGATTACTGTTGTTTTGGAAATAGATTAAAAGGGCAAATCGTCTACAGGTTCGTTTGATGGACTAAAGCCTTGCGACTGATTGTAGTTATTGCCGCCGTTGTTGCCATAGTTGCCGCCGCCCTGCTGATTATAATTGTTGTTGTTATTGTAGTTGTTGTTATTATTATTGTTGTTGTAAGCTTGCGCCTGACCGCCGCCAGAGTTAGACCCATCGGCTGTTGCCGCTTCAATTCTCCACGCATCAAGGTTAGTGATATAATTCACCTTGTTATCGCGCGTCCATTTGTTACCCTTAATATTGAAACTCACCTTAACCTTATCGCCAAGATTAAACGGATTCAGGATATCGCACTTATTTTGAACCAACTGTATCTTAGCATAGTTAGTATAAATATTACCATTTATAACTTCTTCGAGCTCAAGTACAAACTCCCGCTTTTTGAACTTATCGCTTACCTGCTGTGTATCGTATTTCTCTATTAGCTTGCCGGTTACTTCTAATGACATTTTAGTAAATTTTTATTTATTAGACAATTGATACAAATATACAAAAAAAACGGAACGTTATACAATAAAAAAAAGCGCTTCAAGAAGCACTTTTTATATTACTTTAGGGAGACTGATGGGGTTCGAACCCACGACCCTCAGAACCACAATCTGATGCTCTAACCAACTGAGCTACAATCTCCGTGCTGAATCGGAGGGCAAAGGTAAAGTGTTTTTCATGAATTACCCAAAAATACTTCAAGGAATTTATTGGCTATTTTATTGACCAACCAAAACCCTTTGCTTCATATAAACTATGGCAATTTCACAATACGCACGGCAGCAGCGCCCGCAGCTCCGGCTGCCCTAACCTGATAAACGCCGGCTACCGGAGGTAAGGTCAATTCTATGCTCTGGTTCGACCAGCTTTTCATTACTAACACCTCGCGGCCCATCGCATCGGTTACCACTATCTGCACAGGTATATTGTAGGGGGTGTTTATCTTGAGTAGCGTTGTACGCACCGTGGGATTGGGTATAGCGCTTATAGAAAAATCAGCGGCGCTATGCGCGACTATCTTGTTGACGCATACCTCCGGCACGCTTACCCGCACTACCTTGCGCACCGACGCCACGCACCAGGCATCTGCTACCCTATACACAATAGTATCTACGCCCGAAGCTAATGCAGTAAATATGCCGGTTGTATCCACAGTTCCCGCAATTCCGGTTACTAAGCTCCATGTTCCGCCAGTTGTTGCGCTACTAAAAGCGCCTGTATCGCCGGCACATAAGCTATCTGGGCCAAGTATGGGCGCAATAGCCGGTAGCGGATGCACCTGCACATATATGGTTTTATAAACAGTATCTCCGCCATCGCTGAAAAGCATACGAAAAGAATCTACGCCCACAAAGCCAATACCGGGCGTATACCAACAGGCAGCAGGAGCCACCGTATCGCCCGTTGAACGGATGCTGTATGGAAAACCCGACAATGCCCCGTGCGCCGGTGCGCCCGACACCGCCCAGCTGAGCGTTTGGCATTTATAGGCATTGAATGCAACCAACTGCGCAGCCAGCGATACGGCCTCCTGCATACAGGTGTGCAGTGTATCATGCGCCGCATTAATAAACAACGGACGGGCGTCGGGAAACGATACTTTTCTGATACGGTGGTTGCTACGGTCGGCTATTAGGTAGTCGCCGCAATTATCCACTATCAGCTTATTGGGCAGCCGTAACCTTGCGGCTGTAGCAGCGCCGCCATCGCCGGCGTAGCCCCCTACCCCAACACCCGCTACCGTGGTTATTGTGCCGCCTGCATCTATTTTTCGCACACTGTTATTGAAAAAGTCGGCAAAATATATTCGTCCCGAATCGTCGGCAAATACTCCGGCCGGCCTGTTGAGTAGCGCGGCGGTAGCGGGACCATTGTCGCCCCAATAGCCCATAACGCCGGTGCCGGCAATGGTTGTGATAACGCCTGTACGGTCTATTTTTCTGATTACATTGTTGTTTTGGTCGGTGCAATAAATATTACCTGCCGAGTCTACGGCCACATCTACCGGCTTGTTGAGCTGGGCTGCCGTGGCTGCGCCGCCATCGCCGGAATAGCCCGGTGCGCCTGTGCCCACTATGGTGGTAATGATACCGCTTACCGACACCTTGCGTATGCAATGGGCGCCGCCATCGGGCACATACAGATTACCAAAAGCATCTATACCCAAACCCTCCGGCGCAGTTAATTGCGCCGCCGTGGCAGGACCGCCGTCGCCAGAATAGCCCGACACGCCTGTGCCCGCTACCGTGGTAATAATTCCGGCTAAGCTGATTTTACGAACCGCATAGTTACCGTTGTCTGTAAAATATATATTGCCCGCAGCATCGGTTACAATACCTGTAGGTCTGAACATCGCTGCCAATGTTGCAGCGCTGTCGTTGCCCGTATACCCGGCAACGCCCGTACCGGCTATGGTGGTAATTATTCCCGTTTCATCTATCTTCCGTATCCTGTTATTCCCATAGTCGGCCACCAGAATGCCGCCATCAGGCGCCGCAGCTATATAGCCCGGCACATATACCGATGCATCGGTGGCCATGCCGCCATCGCCGGCAAAAATCCCGGAGCCATTACCGGCAAAAGTGGTGATAAGCTGCCCCCGCGCACCGAGGCGCGAAAACAACAATCCAATACACAAAAAGAAAAAGTAAGATAGCTTTTTCATCAGGGGGCTTATATTAGCGGTATGTGTAAATATAGCAAATACATTGGCCTAAACCAGCGCCGCCCCAACGAAACAACGCAAATCAATAATTAATTCAGGTATTTGGCGCAAAGGCGGCGCATATTTCGGAATTCCTGTTTTTTGTTCCGACCTTTGCAATAAATTAACGCGCATGCCTGCACACTTTTACGAACAGGATATAAAAGCCGGATTGAAAAACAAACGCGCTGTGTCTGCATTTCTGGACAGCCTGGCGCGTATTCACCGACCAAATCTGAAAAAAGTCTCGTTGAATTACATATTTTGCACCGACGAATATTTATTGCAATACAACAAGCAGTTTCTGAATCACGATACGCTTACCGATATTATTACCTTTGACCTTAGCGAGGAAGAACATAAACTAAGCGGTGAAATATACATAAGCATAGAACGGGTGCGTGAAAATGCCACCCTTTTTGCCACATCGTACGAAGATGAACTAATGAGGGTTATTTTTCATGGGGCCCTGCACCTATGCGGCTTTAAAGATAAAACCAAGGCAGAAAAAGATGAAATGCGCAAACAGGAAAACCTGTGTATAGACAACTATAAACAAACGCTGGCGGCCAAGTAATACCGTAAACAAGCGAGCATAACACAAACACTGAAATGAAGATTGAAACGCTATACGAAGACGACGACCTGATAGTGGTAAATAAGCCTGCCGGACTGCTGGTAATACCCGACCGCTGGGACGAAAACCTGCCCAGCCTGAACAAACTACTGGAGCAAAAAATAGGACAGAAAATATGGGTGGTGCACCGCCTGGACAGAGAAACAAGCGGCGTAATATGCTTTGCAAAAAGCGAACACTACCACCGCTACCTATCTATAATGTTTCAGGAACGGGATGTAAATAAATACTATGCCGGCATTGTAGAAGGCAGAGTAAGCCCGCCCGATGGTCGCATAGAGTTTCCTATAGCAGAGCACCCCGCGGTGAAAGGAAAAATGACGGTAGCCAAAAAAGGTAAATCGGCTGTTACAGATTATAGAGTGGTAGAGCAATGGCCGCTGTATTCGCTGTTGCAATTTCAGATACATACCGGCCGCACGCACCAGATACGCGTGCACATGGAGGCTATAGGCCATTCGCTGGTATGCGACAACCTTTATGGCGACGGGCAGCCATTCCTGCTGTCGAGAATAAAAAAACGCTACAAACTATCAGAAAAAGAGGAGGAAGAAAAACCGTTGCTCAGCCGCCTTGCACTGCACGCCTACAAGCTCGAATTTGAAAAAGAAGACGGAACTACAATAACCGCAGAAGCCCCCCTGCCTAAAGATATGCTGGCAGTAGTAAATCAACTGAACAAATGGTGTAAACCAAAAAATAATACCGGGACTGAATAAATAGCTGTACTGACCGCAACTGTAATAGATAACAACAAAAACCGAAAATAATGAAGTACGCTTTATTGGTTTTAATGTTTGCCGGCAACGCCGCCATGGCTCAATCCATTGCCAAAACGCCGCGAACTTTTAAAATGGATAGTTTCACCGTAAAGCAGTACTTCTTTGTGATGCTGGTAAAAGGCCCTAAAAGAGCGGAGATAACAGACACCGTGCTCATTAACAAACTACAGGAAGAACATCTGGCCAATATTGCCAAATTATCGAAAAAAGGCAAACTAATGGTGGCCGGCCCTTTTGGCGACGATACAGACTGGCGCGGAATATATGTAATGGACTGCGAAACTAAAGAAGAAGCCGAAGCCCTGATAGCCACCGACCCTATGATAAAAGCAGGTATGCTGGCCTACCAAATTCATCCGTGGTGGACCGCAATGAATAGTGTTTTCAGATAAAAATCGCTCACCCAATTTAATTAGGCGCTTTTATTCATTTTTTTGCACTTTTGCGAAAAAATAGACTGCGGTTATCAGTCTGGTAATTATATTGTAACGTTTTCCTACAAACTTTCAGTATGGGTAATGCATTTTATTGTTTTTCAGGATTATTAATGACCCTGTCGTTAAATGTTTTAGGATGAAGTATAGTAAGAATCTGGACTATTTATTGCTGTGTATATTAGTTGTTGCTTTAGTTGTTTTATTTGGATTTATTTGCTTTTCGCCCTCTCGTCTCATCTACGATGAGAATAATTTTGTTGCCAATATACCGCTACTCGAACAACACGGACTTTCGCTTGCTTTCCTTTCCGGGCTCAAAAATCAGTCGCCCGGACCGCTGTTCCAATTCATCTACTATCCGCTCAAGTTTATAGGTATTACATCCATCATCCAGTACCGGTTTGTCAATTATGGTTTCTTAATGATGGGTATTTTATTGTCTTACCAGCTTATGAAATCGGAAAAGGCCGAATATCCGCTGGCTAAAGCATTGCTCATAATCTCTATACCGCTTACCTGGACCACTGCCGGCCTTGCGCTTACCGAAACGCCCACCATATTTTTTGCACTGGCTTCTATTTATGCGCTGCGTCAGGCAATAAAAGAGCCGCAAAAACAGCTATTGTACATTATCGTATCGGGCATTCTCATGTCTATTACTATCATAGGCCGCAGTCCGTTTATCATGATCGTACCTGCCGCTGCTTTACTCATCTATCGCATAAAAGAGCTTAATAAAAGCAATCTGGTAGTATACCTTGCATTAGCATTATCGCTTCCGTTTGCGCTGTTTTATGTGTGGAAGGGTCTTGTTCCGCCCGATGTAGCCAAAATACAGTCGGGCATTAAGCCGCTGTTTCTGGTATTTACCTTTGGGTACACCTGTTTTTTCATGCTTATCTTCTACCCCGGGTGGTACAACATACCAACGATATATTTCAAGGCGCTGTTTGTATTACTCATTGTGCTGTTCCTGATCAACCTCAATTTTGTGAACCTGCAGTATATGCCCATGAAAACACTGCATAGCAAAATACCTAAAAACAGCATTCTGTATGTAGAGCGTTACATTTCTATATTAATGCCTTGTCTTATGGTTTGCTTTGGCATACTGCATCTGATAGCCTCTTGGTTTCAGGTACTAAAAAACAAAGACAACAACTGGCAATTGTTCTTACTGTTTGCGGCATTGTTTATTGCGCTTACCACCATAAAAAGCGCTGCGCAGTTTTCTACAAGATACCCCTATCAGTCGCTGCCTTTCTTACTGATTTACAGCGCACCCTATATCAAAATCAACAAACGACTTGCCTTTAGGGTGATGATTGGTATCGGTCTTGGCATCATATCGCTCATAGGCTATTACAATTCACACCGGCCCGGCGTATAGCTACAATAACAACATTAAATGACAAAAGACAATCGCCCCGGGTACTTACCAGGGGCGATTGTCTTTTAAGTGTTTATCTACAGTTACTTTTTCTTTGCTTTTGCTATTATGTCGGCAACGGCTGTGCGCAATATATATTCGGGATTAAGATCAGTAAATACCTTTACTTTCTTTGGCGACATTTTTACTGCTTTTTCCAGTTGCAACTGAGCTTCTTTGGCTTTACCCAGCTCAAAAAGCGCCGCCGCCTGATAATAATAAAAATCGCCCTTGTCGCCGCACAAGTCCCTTGCCACATCCAGTTGTGCAATAACCTCGCTATAATACCCCGACAAATAAAGCGCCTTTACCAATGCCACCCAACTGGTTTTATTGGCCGGCTTCAGCCTTACTGCATTTAAAAAACACAGCAACGCTTCGCTTTTTACGTTCATCTCCATAAGGCAGTTGCCAATGGCTATGCAGTAGGTGGCATTGTCTTTGTTCAGCTGCAGGGCAGTGGTAAACGACTTCACCGCTTTATCCCACTTTTTCTCGCGGGCATATGTTTCGCCTATTTTAAAAAACAAATCATCGTCTTGCGGGCTCAACTGCGATGCCTGCCTGTAAAACTGCCGCGCCCGCGCATAGTCTTTTTGCTTCTCCCAACAATAGCCCATAGCCTCAAAAATCACATCTTCGGGCTTGGCTATCTCTATATGCTTTTCCAGCACCTCCAGCGCTTTATCATACCATTTCAGGCGCATATAGGCATCGGCCATGTTGCGGTAGGCGAATTCAAATTTCTCGTCGATAGCTACACAAAACTCGTAAGCGTCTATACACTTTTCATAGAGTTTTAGCCCTTGGTATGCCGCGCCCAGATTGAACCACGCCAGCGCATTGTAGGGATCGTCGTCGGTAAGCTGCGTGTGCAGCGTTACGCTTTCATCCAACCGCTCTGTAAACTCTGCCCAAAAACATATTTTTTGTAGCGCCTCTTCATTTCGTTTATCTATTTCTATTACGCGCTTCAGCGTATCAAACACCGCTTCAAATTCTTCCGCTTCATCATATACATCCGACAGCTCAAGTAAAAGCTCTATTTTCTCCTTGCCTTCGTAATTGGAGCTGCGCTGTTCCAGCCACAATGCCGCCTGATCGTACTTAAACTGGGCCAGCAATATATCTGACCTGAGCAATACCCCGTCCAGATTATTGCTATCATATTGCTCCATTTCGTCGAGCGCGCGCAACGCCTGACCGTATTTTTGCGCCTGAGTAAGTATCTCGGCTCTCAACAGTAATATTGTGGCAGAAAACGGATAATATGTTCGGGCAATGTCGCAGGCCAATAGCGCCTGCTCTTCATTGCTATTTTGAAAATAATATTCTATCACCTGCTCAAATTCGTCTTCATCCAGCACGCCTTCAGCTTCACCCTTTTTCACCAATTCATACCTTCTGAGCGTTTCCTCCAGCGACCCACGATCGTCTTCATCATCAAAATCGTCATAAAACATACACACACAGTTTGAATCAAAGTTAATGAAAAAGAAAGGAGATTTTGCTACGCCAAAGTAAAAAATAAGCGCTTGTTAACGCCGTTTTACACATTTTAACGGTTACGATGATAACGAAAAAAAACCGGTGATTGCGCTAAAAAACCGGCATTACAGATATTTTTTCACCATACAAAGACGACTGAATAACAACCCCGAAAAACACTACCCCGGCGTATCTATGAAACCGACACAACTCGCCTATCGGCTGAAAGCTTGGCCAATGGCGGGTTATATGACTATTTTTAGCTAAAATTTGCATTTTCAAGAAAATAATTACTATCATTGTATGATTTTTCGACCTTTACGTTAATACTTCCAAATAAATTGCTTTTTATGAAAAGAATGAAGCTACTCTTCACACTTGCAATACCTGTGTTTTTGTCTCAGTCTTTGCAAGCCCAAACTTCCTCAAGGCTGATAGCAGAAGCGCATTGGCTGAACAATGGCGTATCTTTTGAGCAGTATGACTCATCTGCATATACTTATGCGGCAACAAGAGGCGGCGACCTTACCCATACAATGAAACACGACAACGGTGTAAACTGGCGTTACAACAGCGTACTGGGCTTGTATGACTACAACACTAATACCATTCAGGAATTCGACAGCCTGAACAACATACACAGCACAACATGGCTGAACTGGAACAACACTACTTCATTGTGGGTGCCTACAGAGCGCGTAATTTACAGCTACAACACTACAAACAATCTGGTGGCTAGTTCAGTTTATCAGTTGTGGAACGGCACTGCGTCTACTTGGGACAACCAATATAAAGACAGCTTTAGCTATAACACTAACAACAAACTTTTGTTTGCGCAACACATGACATGGGGTCTTACAGGCTTCACTCCGTACAGCGACAAAACTTACTACTACGATTTGTCTAACAATCTGCTCAACGTAATTGAAAAAGACGTTTACACAGGTTCTCCGGTGTACACAAATCAGTGGGCTTACACTTACTCTCCTACACTACAGGTGCTTACCAATACCTATAGCTACAGCAGCACAGGTACGCTGGTAGGTTTTGAACCAAAAACAAAAATCAGCAACACTTACGATAACGTTACTGGCAATCGCACTTATATGGAGTTCGATCATTGGGATAACAACGTAGGTATGATGAAATGGGTGCCAGACACGCTGCACATTTACAGCGCATTCAGCGGCAATCAGCCTCAGGTAGAAAGAGTGCAATTGTATAGCAATGTAGGCAGCGGTTCTTTCAGAGACACACTGTTGTTCAACTACACTTACAACAGCTACAACCAGCTTACATCTATGGTGGGCAAATCATGGCATCCCGGCGTAACCTGGGAATATGCTTATGGCGATCCTAAAGCTAACTACTACTATGGTCCTTTTACATCAGTAACTTCTGTAAAAGCAGTATCAAACGCTGGCGGCGATGCTAACATCTACCCAGTACCTGCGCAGAATACACTGCACATTGACCTTAACTGGAACACACCGCAGACTGCAACAATTGCTATCTATGATATGCAAGGCCGTGTAGCGCTACAGTGGGAAACGCCAATGAGCGCTCAGTACAAAGGCGGTATCAACATCAATACGCTGGCAGCAGGCAACTATATCGTGAAAATAAACGGTAAAGAAGGCAGCATCGTTAAGCAAATAGTTGTTGCTAACTAATCAGTAGCCTAAACATATTCAAAAGCGGCGCTCATCTACGAGCGCCGCTTTTTTTTGCTCATTGCAGTCGCAGCGCTCCGAAAAATAGTTGCTCATTAGCTTTGGCGTTTAAGCGCCGTTTAATATATTTGGAGGTTATAATTAGTTAGTTTCAAAAAACACCGGGCGCTTTGCCGCTGCGGTGAGCAACATTGTACACATGAAGAAAATAGCGCTATCCTTTTGTGCCTTAGGCATGGCAGCAGGCATGCTGGTTTTACCCGGCTGTCTGAAATCGGACACAAAACCCGTATCAACTACAGAAAACATCCTGAAAAGTAATGTCATTGTTATTTCAGACAGCGCATCTACCGGTCTGGAAAGCATCGACTCAACAAGTCTGGTGTTCAAACGCGGCGCTTCGGCTGCCGACAGCGCAGCAGTTGGCGCTATACTTATTAGCGGGCCATCTGTAAAAGCGCCCAATGGCTATGCACGAAAAATAGTGTCTAAAACGCCGGGCGTAAATACGATCAAGGTTATGACCGCCAATGTAGGCCTTGCAGACATTTTTGAACAGGCCGACATCACCTTTACAACTGCTGCAAGCCCCGCCGACTCGCTGGCGCGCACCACCGATGGCGACTTCAGCTATGCGCTGGCATTGCCTGCAGATGCAGTAGTAAGAGCTACCGGCAACCTGAAATTCACCAACACATTTACCTTTAAATATCAGAAAGTATCGGGCGCGGCGCCAAAGTATATAGAATACTCGCTGCAAATAGCGGAAAATAATAGCCTGAACACTACCGCCAAGAGCGCTGCGGGCAAAACATTCAATCTGCACACCTGGAACCTGAAACCCGTTGTGGCCAACATTACTGTTGGCGGAGTGTCGCTGCCGCTTATTGTGTTCAGCAATACCTTACAATTATCGGCCACGTTTTCGTCCAACGCTAAATTTGCAGCTAACATAGCGGCCAACGGCGTGCACACAGTAGGCGCTAAGTACCAAAACGGCGTTTGGTCGTCGTTCAGCAGCGACTCTGCCACCGCAGAAAGCGCTACCCCCAGCCGTAACGATTGGGAATGGAACACCAGCGGCAAAGCGCTGATA
This sequence comes from uncultured Flavipsychrobacter sp., assembly GCA_964561325.1. GTDB lineage: Bacteria > Bacteroidota > Bacteroidia > Chitinophagales > Chitinophagaceae > Nemorincola. Next base: position 4,342 of record CAZLPE010000071.1, on the reverse strand, counting down.
GGTATGGATCTGACAACAAACCTATGGGGTACGCCTGCCGTATCAGGCAATGTAGGCGCCAATGTTGGTCTTGTAGCGGTATCAGACACCACAAAAGACCCGGATTATACTTTGGCATTGGGCGGCAATATGCACCAGCACATCAGTTCAGCATTTTTGGGTGGCAGCCTCACCGGCTACGACGCAGAGCAGGCGCTGACTTCAAAAATTTATAAAGAAGCCAACTGGATATTGAGCAATCAGTTTTCTGTATTCAAATCAGATTTCTATTCGTTTAACTATACCGGCGGCACATCGTGCATAGATAGCTTTACCGGTCAGTTTAGCAATATCACGGTAAATATTGGTATCAACCCTGCGGGAACTGCGCTCAACTCCGGTTCGGCAGGTGCGCTGTTTGTAGAGCACACATCAGGCGCGGGCTCGGTAATAGCCGAAAACACGCACGCCTACCAGCTCGTTAGCAGCCGCATAGATGGCAATACCGTCACAGCAGGCTTTACTACTCAGTATGGCTTGCCCCGTTGCTCGGCGCAACTTACTGGCACGCTTTCGGGCTCTACCATTACAGGCACATTCACCATTCGCAGAATAGATGGCTCTTGCACGCCGTTTGTAGTAACGATACCCGTGGCGCTCAACAGAAACAACTAATCATACATACGCGACTAAAACCGCATCAAGCTATAAGCCGCCGGCCACTGCGCCGGCGGCTTTTTTGTGTGCCGCTTATCTGCTAACTTTAGGGCATGGAGGCAGCTCACCCAATAGGCATTTTCGATTCCGGCTATGGCGGACTAACGGTGTTCAAATCTATTGCCGCCCTGTTGCCGCAATACGACTATGTGTATCTGGGCGACAATGGCCGAGCTCCCTACGGCAACCGGTCGTTCGACACAGTGCATCAGTATACGCTGGAGTGTGTAGAGTGGTTCTTTAAGATGGGTTGTCCGCTGGTGATACTGGCCTGCAATACGGCCTCGGCAAAAGCGCTGCGCACTATACAGCAAACCGATCTGCCCCGCATAGCCCCCGACCGGCGCGTACTGGGCGTGATAAGACCAACAGCCGAGATAATAGGCAGCTACACAAAAACAGGCGCTATAGGCGTGCTGGGCACAAAGGGCACCATAGCGTCGGGCTCTTACGACATTGAAATTCACAAATTTTTCCCGGATGCGCACGTTCATCAGCTCGCCTGCCCTATGTGGGTGCCGCTCATAGAGTATGGCGAATACAAATCGGCGGGCGCCGACTTTTTTGTACAGCAATACCTCGACCAATTACTGACCGCAGCGCCCGACATAGACACTATATTGCTGGCCTGCACCCACTACCCGCTGCTGATAGACAAAATAAAAAAACACCTGCCGCCCGGCATAAACGTAGTAGCTCAGGGCGACATTGTAGCGGGCAGCCTTGCCCACTACCTGCATCGCCATACCGAAATAGACGCCCGGATAACCAAGCAGGGAAGGATGAGCTTCTACACAACTGACGATACCGCCGACTTCGACAATCATGCCACCGTTTTTTTCGGGCAAAAAATTGCGTCGCAGTTTGTGCATCTCGATGTTGCCGGCTAATGTTCGTTATCTATCAGGTCGGTCTCCTTGTTTATGTTGCGTCCCTTGCCAAAAATAAAACCTACAGACAGGCCAAGCGCGCGATTTTTCAGTATTTCGCTATCCAGACCTATATCTGTAATACCGGCGGTATAGTATCCTCTTACAAAAAGCCCCGTAGGCAATTCATACCCCGCAGTAAGGTGAACGCCTATTTCAAAATTGCGCACCACATTACCATCTCTTACATTGCTATAATCGGTCAGCACATAGGGCGTATCGTTATACACCAGATGTTCTTTTATATCGCTATGCCCGCCAACGGCATAGGCCAGATTAGCGCCAAGACCAAGCGTAAACCTGCCCTTACCCTGCTGCCCCGACTTGAACAATACCTGTATGGGTAGATCTATATAATGCAGGTATACCCCCTGATTAACCGACGTATTAAAACTGTCGTTGAAATAATAGCCAAACTTTTTTTCCGCGCCCTTGCGCGCAAAAAATAGTCCCGTCTGAAAATAGATGCGCTTCTGCATGGGCACATCTATAAATGCGCCCACTTTGTAGCCCACTATTGCGCTGGCTTCGCCGCTGGTATACCTTATTGGGTATAGCGATGGCGCAAACCGCATGGTGGCCATACCCATACCCCCCTCTATACCAAAACCCACCTGCGCCAGCGACGAACCAGCCGTAAACGCAAGTAACACAATAAATAAAGCCTTGTATTTCATAATTTTTGCAGGGCATAGTAGCCGCAAACGCTAAAGTAAGGAGCTGCCGCTATATAATGCCCAACAATCGACAACACAACCAAATTAACCCATTGCTATTAGTGCCTCATCGCAGCGCCAAGCGGGTATTATGCTACATCCATTTTCGGCAAACGCTCGTATATTACTGCGTAGTAAATATACAAACGCTGAAATAACAACATTTTACGGCTGTAAGGATAGATTTCCATTTTTTGCCGTAATTTTAGTAACGCGCCAATATCATGAAAGCTAAACATTTACTAATACTACTATATCTTATAGCGGCGGGGTTTCCCGCTGAAGCTCAGGAAAAAACCGCCGCAAAAAAAACAAGGATACTGATATTGCTCGACGAGTCGAGCAGTATGATACGCCCATGGACCAGCGGCAAACCAAAATACAAAGCCGCCGGCGAACTGATACTGCGCCTCATGGACAGTGTATATGCGGTAAATAATGAGGTAGAATTTGCGCTAAGAGTGTTCGGGCACCAGTCGGCGGTAGACGACCATAACTGCTACGACACCCGCACAGAAGTGCCCTTTGCCCGCGAAAATCAGGTGCAAATGGCGTTGCGCCTTGCCGACATTCAACCGCTGGGCATTACGCCCATAGCGTACTCGCTATCAGAAGCGGCCACTACCGACCTTACCGACCCGGGCGAATACAATTACAGCCTGGTGCTGATAACCGACGGCGGCGAAAGCTGCGACGGCGACATATGCCAGGTGGCGCGTATGCTCATGAAAAACAAAATAAAATTCAGACCCTACATAGTAGGCATGGACGACGACGCCAGCCTGAAACGCATATACGACTGCATGGGAGAATACCTGCAGGTGACGCAGGATGCAGAGATCAACAAGGCAGTGCTAACCATCATTTCAGGCTTTCAGATAAAGCCGCCCGCGCCTGTGGCTATGCAGAAGATAATAGTGCCTAAGCTGAAATTCAGAGACGAACCGACGCCTAATGTATATGTACGCAAGTGGATGCTAATGCCTACAACTACCCTCACACCCGAAACCACTGCCCCAATGGCTCTGCTGCCTGTGCCGGGCGCGCCGCCGGCAAAAATAGATATTGCCCCCGAGCCTGTAGTAACAGCGCCGCCTACCCCAAAAATAGAGACACCCGAAACCGGCACAACCAGTTTTGAGGTGTATTTTGTAAATGCAAAGGGCAAGTATTACCTGTCGCAGCCCCGAGTGCAACTGCTAAAGGCGGGCACAAAAACGGTGGTAAAAGAGTTTGTGCGTAAAATAGACGGCCTGGGCAATCTGGAGACCCACAAAAATGTAAATGTAGGCGTATACGACCTTGCATTTCCTACCAAAAAGGGACTGGCCCTGAACAATGTGCGCCTCGAGAACAAGCCGCTCAACAAACTGGTAGTGCCGGTAAAAGATACCCGCATCACCTTTGTGTATTCCGACAATCCATCGAGACCGGTTAGCGAGTTTAAAGCGCTGATAAAACAACTGAATATGCCGCCCGGACAAGGCCGCACCGAAACACAGTCGTGCGCAGAGGGTATGGACTACGAGCCCGGCACATACGATGTAGAGATAAACACCTTCCCGAAAGAAAAACTTCGTCTGGATATAGACTTTAATGAAGATACCGTTATTAGCCTGTTGCAACCCGGCTGGGCAAAGTTTAAGGCCAACGACCTGAAAATGCACTTCGTGACCCTATACCGTAACATAGGCGACAGATATGTGTTTTTTTACACCCTGGATATAAACGACAGCGAAAGCGCCCACCTGCGCATGCAGCCCGGTAAGTATCAGGTGCACTACCAGCTGGGCGCTGGCAAGCCGCTGGGCGAAGAATTATCAACCCCGTTTGAAATAGTAGGTACAAAAGAAACCGAGGTGGAACTGAAGTAAGCACAAGGCTGGCGCAAAACAATCGTAGCCCGCAACCGCCACTGCATAAAAAAGCGCTTGCGAATTATAGACCAAATTGCCGCTATGAGTTACCCAATTTACGACTAAGATGCATAGCTATTTTTTC
>CAZLPE010000070.1:5764-18158 GCA_964561325.1 uncultured Flavipsychrobacter sp. | reverse complement strand
GCGCCGTGAAGCGGCAATTACGGAATTGTTAGGGAAAGATTACGGGGTTGTGAATGAAGGGGGTGTAGCCTTATGGAGCTGCGCCCCCCTCATTGCGGCCTACCACTTCACCCACTTCTCCACCTTAGCCCCGGCTGCGCCTTTTAGGGTAATGGTATATACGCCTGCTGGCAACCCTTTCACATCAATGTTAGTAGCGGGGGTGTTTATTGTGTTGGCTATTATTTCTTGGCCCATGGCATTGTGTAGGGTATATGCGGAGTATGCTGCCGGAGTAGTGGCTATGGTAATGCTGTTGGTACCGGGATTGGGGTAGATGGAGGCAGACGGCGCAGATGTTTCTGCGACGGGCAAGGTCTCCGGGCAACCGATATCAGTTTTGGCATTATTGGTCAAAACAACCGGATTATAATCGAAGAAGATGCCCGCATAATTGTTGATGACAGTACCTGCCGGCAGGCCGGGCTTTGTTTTGATGGTATAGATAACTGCTCCATCGGCCTGACCATGGTGGCTGCTGTCGAGCAGTTTGATATTCGGGAAATCGAATTTCAATGCATAATGCCCTGCTCCATATCTTATTTTGGTCAGATACATTTCTGCCGATGCAGTAACGATCTCCAGCGTAGATGGATCTAAGTAGTCCGAAATCGTATCCATCACATATATGTTGTGGGCGGTGTCATTACCCGTGTTTTCGAAATGCACTGAATACTCCATTTTTGTTGGCGTTCCACCCCAGGGCAGGCAGCCTTCAGGCCGTACGATAATCTCGTTAGGATCGTAGCCGGCTCTTACTGTGTCGGTCTTTATCCAGTCGTTGTTCGAAGTGTCGACATCGCCTATTGTTGGCGTAATGGTTATGTAAGAATTTACGGTATCGCGTATGGGTACTAAACCAGTAGCCGGATTGTAGAATACAGCATAGTAGAGGTTTACCGGCGCTGGTACATCTGCCGATAGCCCGGTAACATGCCATGTTATACTGTTGTCGGTATGCGACGTAGCGGGAGGTCTAGGAAATCCAGAAGTGTAGATGTATTTGGGACTGAAATGAAGTGTAACATCAGCGTCAGTTGGGTAACATGATGTGTTACGAACATATATATTGCCCCATTGGTCGCGGTTGCCGGTAACCGGGATTACCGCATTTACTGCAAAATCGTAGTCTGTTGACGTTCCACAAGACAGACCAAAATAGTTGATCTTCTCATGGTATGTTCCTGATCTCAAAGTGTCGTAAATAACGCCTGTACTGGGACAAGAAGTGTGGTATCCGGTGGGTAATGTTAAGATTTTAAAGGTGTAAATGTCGCCCGGACGACCATAAGTAGTATAGTAAAATCCACTGGTAGCAATAACAGTATCAACAGGAACGCCGTTCGAGTCGATTTCTGTTTTGATTGCCTGAAAGTTGTAGGATTCTCCGCCGTCTTTGGTGCAATTACCATTGCCATCTAAATAATACTTAACCGGCATTGTTGCACAATAATTGTAATCGTACGTGAGGTCGAAAGAGTCGACAACAGAGGTCCCGTTGTACAATACCTGCTTTATGGAATATACACCGGAATTGGAGTAGGTATGAGCCAAAACAGCATAACCGCCAATGCCCGAATAAGCCCTACTGATAGTGTGAGTAGAAGAGTCTCCATCTCCAAACCATGTTTTTACAGTCATGCCGGCGTAGTAATGTACTGTTCTTACTGTAAGTTGTGGGCCGCTACACGTTTTATTGACTGTTACGGTAAAACTATCGGAACCGGTGGTGATTCCTGTTCCGGAAAATGCATAAATCGGGCTATAAGTAAATCGACGAACCTTGGTATCAAAGTCTGTATAGTAAATATTGCCAAATATTGGGTCTAAACACACCTGATAGGGGGCAACTGTTGAGCTTAGAGCTGGTAATCCTTCCGTGGAACTGCTGCGAGTTCCATTGCCTGCAATTGTATTGATGATTCCAGTCGTTGACTCAACCCTGCGTATTATGTTTCTATTCCAGTCTGCAATAAACAAATTTCCTGCGGCATCCACTTTGCAGCTATGTGCATCCGATAGACTTGAGGCAGTTGCAGGAATGCCATCAGCGCTCGATGAACCTCCACCAGCAATGGTATAAATTAAGCCTGATGACCCATCAACTCTTCTTACGGGGCTACCATCATGTGAAATAATATAAATATTGCCTGCCTCATCCAACGATATACTTTTCACGCCACTTGAAATACTTGCAGTCGTGGCCGGCACGCCGTCTGCAGTGGAAGAGCCACCCCCGGCAACAGTTGTTATCAACCCAGTAGTTGCATCAACCCTACGTACCTTGTTAATACCAGAGCAGAATACATTTCCAGTCTGATCGACAAAAACACTCAACTGCTCCCCAAGATTGGCGCTTGTTGCCGGTACACCCTCGGCTGTTGATGAGCCGCCCCCTGCAACTAAACTAATAATACCTGTTATTGCATTTACTTTTCTAATTTTTCCTCCCTGCTCTGCTATAAATATATTGTCTAAATTGTCAACATAAATCGCCCTATGCACACCAATTTGGGCATTCGTTGCTAATCCCCCATCTCCGGATGAGCCATAAGTCCCGTTTCCTGCAACTGTATAAATGAGCCCGGAGGCGCGGTCAACTTTTCTAATTTTGTAATGGCCATTGTCCGTGACATAAATATTTCCGGAAAGGTCGGTAGCAACTCCGGTTACATTTGCCAAGTTCGCGGAAGTAGCAGGGACACCTTCTGCCAAAGAACTACCACCTCCAGCTACTGTATATACAGGACCTGCCTGTCCGAAGGAATTTCCATTTAAAATAATGCCTGCAAAGAGGCAAAGGAAGAAGCTAATTTGTTTCATAGATATGCATATTAAATAGTGTTATGTTTAATTTTTCCCCTACCACTTCACCCACTTCTCCACCTTAGCTCCGGCTGCGCCTTTTATGGTAATGGTATATACGCCTGCGGGCAACCCTTTCACATCAATGTTGGTAGTGGGGGTGTTTATTGTGTTGGCTATTATTTCTTGGCCCATGGCATTGTGTAGGGTATATGCGGAGTATGCTGCCGGAGTAGTGGCTATGGTAATGCTGTTGGTACCGGGATTGGGGTAGATGGAGGCAGGCGGGGTTTCGGTAGTATTGGCTACATTTATTGTATTGGGACAGCCAATAACATTTATGGCTGTGTTGGTCATCACTACATCATTATAGTCGAAATAGATGCCTGCCCGATTAGCAACAACATCGCCTAAAGAAAGACCCGCTTTTGTTTTGATTTTATAGAATACTGCGCCATCGGCCAAACCATGGTGGCTTGTATCTGGAAGGTTAATGTGTGGGAAATCGAACTTGAGAATCGAATGACCAGCCCCATACTGAATTTTAGTTACCATCATTGCAGCAGTAGCCGTTATTATCTCCATAGTAGAAAGGTCCAGGTTGTCGGAAAGGGTATCCATTAAGTAGATATTATGGGCGGTATCGTTGCCTGTGTTTTCAAAATGTATGGCATACTGCAGTTCATTAGGGTTTACTCCCGAAGCTATACAGCCCTCGGGGGTAACTTGAATCATGTTGGGGTCATAACTTCCTCGCACAGTATCTATGCGCGTATAAAAGTTATTAGATGAATCGACATCGCCTGAAATTGGGGTAATGCTAATGTGCGTTTGTACCGTATCACCTAAAGGGATAAGAGGCCCGGAATTAACAACTCGGTATCTAATATACGGTACATAAAAACTACGCCCAGTTAATCCTACTAAATTCCATTGCAGCGTATTCCCGGTAGCAATATTAGGGGGTGGGTATGAATAATTAAATCTATATTTTGGACTGAACGTAACCGTAACTTGAGCATCGGTTGGAGTATTGAAGTAATTTTGATAATAAATATATACATCTTGTGTATTATTACCACTACCTGCAGTTATGCAATTTATCGCTAAGTCGTAATACGATGTCGAATCTACATATAGCATAAATTCCTTTGTAGGTTTGCTGTAACTGCCCGATTTAATTGTATCATAAATTATACCGGATATTGGGCAAGCTAAATTGTAAAATACCGGCATCTGTACGGGTTTAAAACTATAAATATCTCCCGGAGCGCCTTGGGCATTATAATAAAACCCACTTGTTGCACATATTGTGTCTATCGGAATGCCATTTGAATCAACTTCGGTTTTAACCACCTCTATAAATCGGTATTCAAGACTATCTCTGACACAATCATGATCCACATTAAACTGTATAGGTATAGTTGTACATCTTGTATAGTTGTACTCAAAACGAAGGGAATCAACAGCTGCGCTACCTATATACAGTACTTGCTTTAAGGAATATAGCCCTGAATAGTCGTACATATGACCAACAATTGTATAGCCGCCATATCCTATGAAGTCTCTAAAAATGTTATTAGTTGATGCAGTACCATCGCCGAAATAGGTAACTACCTTCATTCCCGAATGATAAAGCGGTACTCGAATACGCAACTGCGGTCCGCTGCATAGTTCTCTTATAGAAATCCCAAAACTATCTGAAATTAGTGTTGACAAGCTGGTTAAAGGGAAAGGCGTTATAGGTTCGTAAGTAAACCTACGTACCGAGTTGCTCGAATTGGTGAAGTAGAGTATTCCCGCATTCTGGTCTACCATAATACTGGTAGGCGCTATATCAGCGCTGGTTGCTGGTGCGCCATCTGAATTGTTGGTACCACCACCGGCAATTGTTTTGATAAGCCCAGTGGCTGCATCTACCCAACGTATTAACGACCTTGAAAAATCTGCTATAAATAAGTTGCCACCTGCATCTGTACCAAAATTGGTTACTCCTGTCAATTGCGCACTTGTAGCCGGCGCGCCTTCTGTCAGCGAAAGGCCACCTCCTGCTACCAAACTGACCATACCGGTAGATGCATCTACCTTTTTTATATTGTTGCCTGCATTATTTAGGATATACAAATTCCCCATAGCATCCATTTCTAACCCCTTAACCGTGCCACCGCCAATGCTTGCAACTGTGGATATCAGACCGCTCGTTGCATCTATTTTCTTCACTGCTCCAAGGTTGTCTCCTGTATATATATTGCCGAGATTGTCAATTAATACACACCTTGGACTCAGGGCTGCATTAGTTGCAGTCACCCCGTCTACAATAGAAGAGCCGCCTCCGGCAATGGTTGTAATAATACCCGTTGCTACATTCAGTTTTCTGATACGCCCGTTGGCATAATCGGCCATCAATATATTGCCGGCGGTATCCAGTCGTATGCCATACACTGCATTCATTTTCGCAAGCGTTGCCGGCCCACCGTCGCCCGAAAACCCACATAGCCCCGACATGCCTGCTATAGTTGTTATCCGGTTGGTAGCAGCATCTATTTTCCTTACCTGACATGCACCATTTTCAGAGATGTAGATGTTGCCATAGTTGTCAACACACACACCTGACGGGCTTAGTAACCGCGCGGCAGTGGCTGTAACTCCATTCGATAACGAACTTCCGCCACCTGCAATGGTAAACATCCGTCCACTTGTTTGCGCATAAACCATCTTACCATAAAATACAGTTGCAACAAGCAAAATCAATATTTTTTTCATAAAATATATAGGTTTTTTAAAAGGATCTAAATGAAAGCATTTTAAAAATAGAATAAGCGGCATTATAGTACCTACCACTTCACCCACGTCTCCACCTTAGCCCCGGCTGTGCCTTTTAGGGAATGGTGTAGGTACCTGCGGGCAGGTTATGTAATGTAGGTTGTGGTGATTATCTGTTTATGCGCCAATATGTTGTAGCGCTTGTTTACGCTATTCTCCTTCCCGTATGTTGTAAAGTATTGAGTAACAATAAATAGCGTTAATAAGAACGTAGCTTTTTTCATAAAGGATATCATAAAGGATAAGAATTATAAAAATAGACATTATTCTGGAGCTGCCAAAAAAAATATATAGCTATTTGCGTGTAGCATACACAATCGTTTTATGCGCCATATTACCGTAGTTATTGCAACTACACATTGCATATCGCCGGGAAGGAATTATTCGTAATTGTATTGGGGATAGTATAGAAACAAAAAAGCTATCGCAACCGCGATAGCCTTATGAATATATTATTTTAATTGCGTCGCTACAATCCCTGAAACTGTCGTAAAAACCTTATGTCGTTTTGAGAATAAAGGCGGAGGTCGTTTACCTGAAATTTTACTTGGGTGATGCGCTCTACGCCCATGCCAAAGGCAAAGCCGGTGTACACCTCGGGGTCTATGCCAAAGTTGCGGAGCATGTTGGGGTGCACCATGCCGCAGCCCAGTATTTCTACCCAGCCGCTGTGCTTGCACAGGTTGCAGCCGCTGCCGCCGCATACGGTGCACGATATGTCCATCTCGGCGCTGGGCTCGGTAAAGGGGAAGTAGGAGGGGCGGAAGCGCACCTTGGTATCGGGGCCAAACATCTCGGTTACAAAGTAGTAAAGGGTTTGTTTCAGGTCGGCAAACGAAACGTTTTTGTCAACATACAGTCCTTCGCACTGGTGAAAGAAGCAATGCGCACGCGCCGATATGGTTTCGTTGCGGTACACGCGGCCGGGACATATCACGCGCACAGGCAGCGGCTGGGTTTCCAGTATGCGCGCCTGTACCGACGATGTATGGGTGCGCAACACCCAGTCGGGGTTTTGCGACACATAAAAGGTGTCTTGCATGTCGCGGGCAGGGTGATGCTCGGGCATGTTCAGCGAGGTAAAGTTGTGCCAGTCGTCTTCTATTTCTGGGCCGGTAGCTACGCTAAAGCCTATTTTTTCAAAAATGCTTACTATCTGATTTTCTACCATGCGCAGCGGGTGGCGCGTGCCTATAGGCAGCGGAGTGCCCGGCAGCGACATATCGATAGACGGTCCTTTGTCGGCCTCTTTTTGCAGAAGATTTTTGAATACTTCGTATTTTTCTTCCGCCAGATTTTTAAAAGCGTTCAGTATTTGTCCGGCTTCTTTGCGCTGGTCGGGCGCTACATGCTTCATTTCGGCCGACAGTTGCTTTACTATGCCCTTGGCGCCTAAAAACTTTATGCGGTAGTTTTCTAATTCGGCGGCGTCGGCTGCATTGAAGTTGTTTATTTCTTCCTGGTGCAATTGTATCAGTTCCTGTAACGAAGGCATAGCTGGCAAATGATTTAAAAGTCAAAAGTAAGCATTTCCGAAAGAATAGGGCGCTTAGTTGTGGCTAAAGTTGTACTTGCGGTTGGTAGTGTGAGGTATGCAGTTATTATTGCATTTATAGTTTGTGCTCGCCGGCAAGTATAATTACGATTATTAAAATTGTTCCTAACGAAAGGCACAAAAAATACGCCTTTAATAAACTCGCAGTTTAAAAACCGCAATTTGGCGTCGTTGTGAGGTTATTGTGCATTGTAGTAAAATAAATATTTCTGTCAGGCAAACCATATTAGCATTTGTTGCGTCTGATTTAACAAAATATTATTATTTTTAAGTTTCGGTTGCTATTTTTGATTTTTCTAAAGTTGTGCCAATGCGTTTTTATCTACAAACTCTATTCTTAACTCTTGCTCTTTTCGCATTCAGGGGTGCTGCTATGGCTGTAACCGCCAACTTTACCGCCGATCATGTATCGGGTTGCGCACCCCTTGTTGTACATTTTACTAATAGCTCTACAGGCGCCACCAGCTACGACTGGGATCTTGGCAACGGCACCAGCATATTGCATCTTACCGATGTGTCGGGTAGTTATCTGCTGCCGGGCACCTATACCTGCAAGCTTACCGCATACAGCGGCACATCGTCGTCTGTAAAAACAATGGTCATTACGGTATTCCCGGCGCCCACGGTCAGTTTCACAGCCAACGATACAGCGGTATGCCCCGGCGAGCCTATAACATTTACCAGCACCACCACCGGCGGCGTGCCCGGCCCTATAACCTACACATGGAACTTTGGCGATGGTTTCAACAGTACGTTACCGAGTCCGAGCCATTCGTATGCCAGTCCGGGCTATTATAATATCACGTTATCAGCTACCAATGCCGAGGGATGCGTAAGCTCGCTAACTGTGCCTGCTTATGTGCATATCTACACGCCACCTACCGCCTATTTTAGCGCGGTTACCACCTATTTCTGCAATACGCCTGCTCATGCGGTGTTCAATAATCTATCTACCGGTACTCCTCCGCTACGGTTTACCTGGTGGTTTGGCGATATGGGCACGTCTACGCTCACCAGCCCCACGCACGATTACACATCTGTTGGCACTTATTCGGTGAAGCTAAGAGTGGTAGATGCTAATGGCTGTTCAGACAGTATTACGCGCGCCGGCTATATTGTTGTGGGCTTGCTCGACGCCAATTTCACTGCGCCAGCTACAGCCTGCGTGTATAACAATGTTACGTTTACCAATACCAGCAGCAGCCATACCACAAGCTCCTGGGACTATGGAGATGGCGGCAGAGATGGAACCGAACACGGCTCGCATACCTATTCAGCGCCCGGCACCTATACCGTACGGCTTATTATAGGCAATGGCGCCTGCTTCGATACCATCACCCGCACTATTGTTATCTACCCACAGCCAGTTGCCACATTTACCATTACCCCCACCGATCCCTGTCCTGCGCCAGCAACCATTGGTTTTACCAGCACGTCGCCTTCGGGAAGTTCTATTTACTGGAAGTATGGCGACGGCTTTACCGGAACCGGAGGTTCATCGTCGCATACTTACGGATCTAACGGCGTTAAGACCATAGATATGATAGTGACGAGCGCCAACGGTTGTAAAGACACCATAACGCAGAGCTTTACTATATATGATTTGATAGCCGAAATACCCTTTACAATAGATTCTGAAGGGTGTAAGCCGCTCAGGGTCGATTTTAGTAACTATACCTTTACCACGGTTCCAGATGGTTTACGACATCCGTATCCCTACGGTACATCTGCATGGTCGTGGGATTTTGGCGACGGGTCGCCTACCTCCACCAGCCCCACGCCCACGCATATCTACACTGCCGTGGGTGTGTATACTGCCAGAGTGCGTATTACCACTGTAAACGGGTGCACGGCATTCGCCACAAAGATAATCAGAGTGGGCACTCCTCCCAATGCCGACTTTACGGCTGCGCCAACTCATATATGCGCCGACCATATTGTCAATTTTATCAACTTATCTACCGGCGCCGATAGCTATTTGTGGATCTTTGGCGATGGCGACCGTACTTCGGTTTTTAGTCCTGGGCATCTGTACACCATACCGGGTACCTATACCGATACGCTGATAGCCTATTTTAACGGCTGCCCCGACACGCTGATACGCACCAACTATATATTGGTAGATTCCCCCAAGGCTATTATTCACTACGAGCTTAACTGCTCGCCGCGAACGCGCGTCAACTTTTACGACAGCTCTTATGGCGACGATACCCACCTGTGGCTCTTTGGCGACGGCGACACTTCATCGCTCGACAATCCGATACACGATTATCCGGGTTTGGCTATGTATACCGTTAAGCTGGCTACCTACAACATCAGGAGCGGTTGCCGCGATACAGAAACTACAGTGGTAAATCTTGTTCGTCCGGTAGTTACGTTTTTTGCCGACGATACCGATGTGTGCCGCGATGATATTGTGAACTTCCACACCGTTGTAACGGGAGGGCTGGCTGTACAAACAAGCTGGTATGTAGAGAGCCGTTGGTTTGGCCCGTATAGCGACAGCAATTTTATAGATACCTTCAACATAACGGGGCGCTACCCAATGCTGGTAGTAATAAAAGATCAGGACGATTGTCTGGATTCGGCTTACCGACCGGATTATATAACAGTAGCCAAACCCGTGGCCAACTTTACGGTGGCGCCGCCATTTGGTTGCTGGCCATTTACCACCACATTTACCGATCGCAGTACAGATGTAACGGGCGTAGCATTTTCAAGTTACCTATGGGAGTTTGGCGATGGCGGTACGGCTACGGTTACGTCGCCGTCGGTCACGCATACCTTTACCGTAGCGGGTGTGTTTACCACTACCATGACGGTAACCGACGTGATAGGGTGCAAGGACACCGCCGAACTGCCGCTGGTGACGGTGTACCGGCCAACGGCATCGTTTAGCGGGTCTAATCTCAATCCCTGCCCCGGCGATCCGGTGGTGTTTACCAATACATCGCCCGGCATTACCGGCTCATACTGGATGTTTGGCGATGGCGATACATCGGTTGTTACATCGCCCACGCATGCCTATCGCGGTCCGGGCACATATACGGTAACGCTGGTAGTAACCGACTCGCACGGCTGTACAGACACTGCCCGATACGTAAACTACATAAGCGTAACCAAGCCAACGGCATTGTTCTATATGGACGATTCCACCTCTATATGCCCGCCATTGCTGGTCAATTTTACCAATATCAGTATTGGCGCTATTGCGTTCTGGTGGGATCTTGGCGACGGTAGCTTCTCTGTAGTGCCATCGCCGAGCGACCTGTATACCACGCCGGGCTTGCTGAATATAAAACTGGTGGCCACCAACCGCTATGGCTGTAAGGATACCGCTATAGGCCATGTAAATATCTTTGGCTACGGCGGCGAGTTTACCTATGCGCCATTGTCGGGTTGCGCGCCCCTGTCGGTGCATTTCAAAGCCTTCATTTCTAATGTGCCCAGCATAATCTGGGACTTTGCCGACGGTAATGTAAGTCCTGCATCGGCTATAGACAGTATAGACCATATATATACTATACCCGGCGCCTATGTGCCTAAACTGATATTGAGCGATAATACCGGCTGTCAGAACTCGAGTCTCGGTCGCGATACAATTAAAGTTGATGCCGTTACACCCGGCTTTACCACTGTGCCCAACCCTGTGTGCCTCAATGCGCCAATGAACTACCAAGACACATCGCATGGGTATTGGGCGCCAATAACGTCGTGGTACTGGACATTTACCAATGGAGACACCAGCACGCTTATTGCGCCGTCGTATGTATACACCGCAGTTGGCACCTATTCTGTAAACCTGAAGGTAACCGACGGCTGGGGCTGTATAGGTACTGTAACAAAAGATATTATTGTGTATCCGCCGCCTGTGATACAGGCGTGCCCCGATACTACCGTATGCCTAACCGACTATGCTACGCTTAGCGCGGTGGGCGGAGTATCTTATTTCTGGGCCGACGCAACCACACTAAGCTGCACAGCCTGCAACCCCACCCGCGCTACGCCTACCGCCATAACTACCTATACGGTGACTGGTGTAGACGAACATGGCTGTAAAAATCAGGATACCGTAACTGTGTACCTGAAATACAAAACTGTAAGTAAAGCATACTCTGATACAGAGATATGCAGGGGCGTTACGGTGCAACTGCTGGATACAGGCGGTACAAAATATACCTGGATACCGGGCACGGGTCTCAGCAGCCCCAATGTGTACAACCCATTGGCAAGCCCCGATGTTACCACCCGCTATCTGGCTATAGCTCAGCTGGCTGGCTGTATACCGGATAGTAACTATGTAATGATAACCGTGCATCAGTTGCCTACCGTAGACGCCGGCCCCGATCAAACGCTGCTGTCAGGGTCGGAGGCGCAGATAACCGCAAAGGGGTACCTGGTATACAAATGGGCATGGGGCAATGGCGAGTCGCTGAGCTGCGATTCTTGTTCTAACCCCGTCGCTACAATGTCGGTGACAACTACCTATCCGGTAACCGTTTATTCAGATTTTGGCTGCGTCAATTCGGATACCATTACCATACGTCTGTTTTGCGATCAGAGCCAGATTTTTGTACCCAACACCTTTACGCCTAATGGCGATGGACAGAATGATGTGTTTTATCCGAGAGGTAAGGGTGTGAGCGTGATAAAGAGTTTCAGAATATACAATCGCTGGGGAGAGCTGTTGTTTGAGCGCACCAATCTGGATATAAACGATGTTGCAAGCGCGTGGGACGGCACTTATCAGGGCGAGGTACTGAAGCCAGACGTGTATGTGTACATCGTGACGGCGCTCTGCGATAGCGGCGAGCCGCTGAGCGTGAAGGGCGATGTGACGCTCATAAAATAGTATAAGCCGTAAGCGGAGCCTACAGTTGCAGGCTCCGCTTATGTGTTTAGCGTTGCACGTCTAATCGTTATTAAGCAGGAGGTAGCAGGATGCTACCGGATAAAAATTTTTTCAGCATTGCGGCAACTGTTATTGTAAAAAATATTTTATATAAGGGTGTCATTAAATGCGTTTTAGCGGTTGTATTTTCAGGTAGAGTAGGTTTTTTAGCGGCTGATGGGCTGTGCGATAGCCTTGGGAATAGACCGGCTGCCAACCCATTTTAAAAAAATGATGTCTTCTTTTAACAAATAATTATTAGCTTTATTTCCCCAAATTTA
>CAZLPE010000070.1:0-5664 GCA_964561325.1 uncultured Flavipsychrobacter sp. | reverse complement strand
AAAAAATGATGTCTTCTTTTAACAAATAATTATTAGCTTTATTTCCCCAAATTTATTTTCGTTCTTAAAGCCGTTCCTTATGCGCATATTATTACGATTTACCTTCCTTATTATCCTATCAACGGTCTTTAAGTTATCGGCGAGCGCAGTTACCGCCAACTTTACCGCCGACCACGTGTCGGGCTGTGCGCCCCTTGTGGTGAGCTATACCAACACCTCTACCGGAGCAGACAGGTATGAGTGGGATCTGGGCAATGGCACCACCTCGCCGCTCACAGATGTTGGCGGCACCTACGTAACGCCGGGCGTGTATGTTTGTACCCTGAAGGCGTGGAGTGGAGGTACGTTTTCAATAAAAACAATGACCATAACGGTGCATCCGTCACCAACGGTGCGATTTGCGGCATCCGATACATCTGTTTGTCCCGGCAGCACAGTAACTTTTACCAATACCTCTATACCCGGAGTGCCGGGACCCATGACCTGCCTGTGGAATTTTGGCGATGGCGGCACCAGTACGCTTGCCTCTCCGTCGCATGTGTTCAACACACCGGGTTTTTACAACATTACATTGTCTGTAACCAACGGAGAGGGGTGTACCAGCAGTTTGACCATATCGCGATTTATTCATGTATTCGATCCGCCAACGGCATCATTTTCGGCAGTTTCGCCCTATTTGTGTCGTATACCGGGTCATGCGGTGTTCAATAATACCTCTACCGGCACGCCGGGGCTCACCTATCGCTGGTCGTTTGGCGATGGCGGCACCTCTACTTTGCCCAACCCTACTCACGACTACCTTACCACAGGCGCATTTACCGTAAAGCTGGTAGTAACAGACGGAAATGGCTGTATGGACAGTATTATACGTCCGGCTTACATAAATATAGGTACGCTCGACGCTAACTTTACCGCTCCGGCTACAGCCTGCGTAGGTTCTCTGGTTACATTTACCAATACCAGTTCTTCGCATATATCCAGCTCCTGGAATTTTGGCGATGGCGGCACCAGTACGCTGGAAAGCGATACGCACAGCTATGGCGCTGCCGGCACCTATTCGGTACGGTTGATCATTTTTGACGGCTATTGCTACGACACTATCATAAAACCTATAGTGATCATACCATTGCCTGTATCGAGTTTTACCGTAACGCCGGTACATCCGTGTCCGCCTCCGGTAATGCTCACGTTTACGGGTTCTGCCCCGTCGGGCGCCCGTGTGACCTGGGATTTTGGCGATGGATCGGGAGGAACCGGCGTATCTACAACCCATAATTATGGAAGGAGAGGCGTGTATGATATGACTATGACCGTTACCGACGCAACAACAGGATGTGTGTCTATAGTAAGGAAAAGGGATACTTTGTACGATTTAGTGTTTGATATTATTGATACCCCTGTGAGCGGGTGCGTGCCGCTAACCGTGCACTTCTGGACAACGGCGATGACTAACGAACCCGACACTACGCTACCGCCGTCGCCCTATCCGTATGGTTTCTCGTCTTATACGTGGGTATATGGCGATGGTTCTTCGCCGGGTTCGGGTCCTACGCCCATACATACGTATACGGCAGCAGGTATATATCATGCTTATGTAACTGCGGTAACAGCCAATGGTTGCACAGTGTCTGACACCGTCGAAATTTTGGTCGGCGTTCCGCCTGTGGTCACTTTCTCGGCAACGCCTACGCATGTATGTTACAACAGGCCTGTATCGTTTGATGTAACCATCATATCGGGGCCGGTAAGTTATTACTACTGGCAGTATGGCGACGGCGAACGCCGCGATTCTTTGTTGCCAAGCGTGCATACCTATTCTGTGCCGGGGGTATTTACTGTAACGCTTACACCCGAATATAACGGATGTAAGGGCTTGCCGGTAGTGCGTACACTATATATTATTGTCGATTCGCCGAAGGCGATCATTCATGACTCCATATTTTGTTCGCCGCCAAACAGGGTTCAGTTTGGCGACAGCTCGTTGGGCGACGATACGCATCTATGGGCTTTTGGCGATGGCACAACGTCTACGCTCGATAATCCGATGCACGATTATCCGGCATTGACAACCTATACGGTAATGCTGGCCACCTACAATGCCCGAAGTGGGTGCCGGGATACGGCCTACCGAACGATAAATCTGGAAAAACCCATTCCCTACTTTGTTGCCGACGACACCACGGTGTGTCGCGATGCTATGGTAACATTTACACCAACCGTAGTAGGAGGTACGGCGGTGAACTACTACTGGTATGTAAACGGGGTGTACACTTCCAGTACCGCCCTCTTTACCCATTATTTCTATACGCGAGGCATTTATAGTATCCGGCTTATTATTCAGGATCAAAACAACTGTCTGGATACCTTTAACAGGAATGGCTATGTAACTGTAGCAAAACCTATAGCCAATTTTACAGCTACGCCCACCACAGGATGCTGGCCGCTGACCGTAACCTACCGTGATGCAAGCACCGATGTGACCGGCGTAGCCTTCTCGTCGTTCGAATGGGATTTTGGCGATGGCGGCACAACTACGGTATCTGTACCTACAGTAACGCATACCTACGTAACTGCGGGCTCTTTTACAGCCACAGAGATAGTAACCGATGTGATAGGATGTAAAGACACGGTAGCGCTACCGCTGGTAACAGTGTATCGCCCAACGGCATCGTTTGCCGCCAGTACTACCACGCCATGTTCCGGCGATCCGGTTACGTTTACCAATTCATCTACAGGTATTACGGGGTCGTTTTGGATGTTTGGCGACGGCGATACCTCAACGCTTAATTCGCCAACGCACACCTACCGCGCAGGCGGCAGCTATACAGTAAAGCTGGTTGTAACAGACAGCCACGGCTGTACCGATACAGCAGTATATACGGGATACATCAACGTTTCGAGGCCGCGAGCAAGTTTCACAATGGACGACTCCATCTCGATTTGTCCGCCGCTGATGGTAAACTTCACCAATACAACTTTGGGCGCTACGCTGTTTTACTGGGATTTGGGCGACGGAACATCGTCAACCGTTCCTTCTCCAAGCGACTTTTATACAACGCCGGGCTATCGTACAATAATGCTGATAGCTATAAATGGATACGGTTGTCGCGATACGGCTATTGGTCACGTTAGCGTATTGGGTTATGCCGGCGCTTTCGACTATTCGCCCTTGCAAGGTTGCGCACCGCTGGCTGTGCATTTCAGGTCGTTGGTGAGCAATGTGCCCAGCATCATCTGGGACTTTGCCGATGGTGTGGTAAGTTCGCCATCTTCTATAGATACCATTGTGCATATATACACCCGCGCAGGCGCTTATTTGCCAAAAATGATTATGAGCGATAATACGGGTTGTCAGGCATCTAGTCAGGGTATAGATACTATTAAAGTAGATATCGTAACACCTGCGTTTACCACCATACCCAATCCTGTATGTTTGAACACTACGATCACATTCATAGATTCATCTCGCGGATATTGGGCGCCGATCACCGACTGGAAATGGACTTTCCATAATGGCGATATAAGCACAATTGCATCGCCAACATTTACTTACACAGCAGTGGGTACTTACTCTACCAATCTTTTTGTTACCGATGGCTGGGGTTGCACTGCTACAATTACTAAGGATATCACAGTTTATCCTCCACCAGTAATCAAGGCGTGTCCGGATACTACGGTATGTCTTACCGACTATGCAGTACTATCTGCAGAGGGCGGCGTATCGTATACCTGGGCTGATGCATCTACCCTGAGTTGCACGGCCTGCAACCCAACACATGCAACCCCGCTGGTAATAACCACCTATACCGTAACCGGTACAGACGAACACGGATGTACCAATACAGATACGGTGAGCGTGTACCTTAAATACAAAACTATATCGAAAGCATGGCACGATACAGCTATATGCCGGGGCGTAACAGTGCAGCTGTTTGATACGGGCGGAACAAAGTATACATGGATACCCGGTACCGGCTTGAATAGTCCGAATATATGGAACCCGCTGGCCGAACCAACGGCAACAACAAGGTACATGGCTATAGCGCAACTTGCAGGCTGCGAGCCCGATACCAACTTTGTAATGATAACAGTGCACCAGTTGCCAACTGTAGATGCGGGCCCGAATCAGAAATTGCTTGTAGGCTCTGTGGCGCAACTCAATGCCAAGGGCACGCTGATAGACAGGTATCTGTGGAAGGAAGCCAGCACGCTGAGCAACGACACCATACCCAACCCCATAGCCAGCATGTCTGTAACTACTACCTACGAGGTGTTTGTGAAATCGTCGTTTGGTTGCGTTAATTCAGATACGGTGACGATTAGCTTGTATTGCGATGAAAGCCAGATTTTCATACCAAACACATTCACGCCTAATGGCGACGGACAAAATGATGTGTTTTATCCGCGCGGCAGCGGCGTAAGCGTTGTTAACAGCTTCAGGATATACAACAGATGGGGAGAGTTGCTGTTTGAACGCACTAATTTTGATATAAACGATGCGACGAGCGCATGGGATGGCACGTATAAAGGCGCAGCCGCCAAACCCGATGTATATGTGTATATACTACACGCGCTATGCGCAACGGGCGAGCCATTTTTTATGAAGGGCGATGTAACCATCGTAAAATAAACCAAGAACAGTATGAAGACTATAAATCTATTTGTTTTAAAAACTTTGCGCCTTTGCGCTCGCATAGCTCCGGTATTTGTAGCCGGCGCTATGCTGGCCTTGGCGCCCGGGCATGCGCTGGCGCAGGCCGATATTCACTTTTCGCAGTTTTACGAAACATCTATATTGCGCAACCCTGCTATGACGGGTGTGTTTAACGACGACTACAAGCTGGGATTGTACTATCGTAATCAGTGGAGCTCGATTACCAATCCGTATCGGACAACGCTTTTATCGGCAGAGTCGCATTTTCCGGTAAGCCGTACTTCCGACGATTTTGTGAGTTTTGGCATACTTGGTTATTCAGATAAGGCTGGCAGCGTAGATCAGCGGATTACCACTTTTTATCCGGCTATCAACTACAACAAATCGATAAACCCCAACCATAATACTTATTTATCGGTGGGTTTTACGGGCGGCTATGTGCAATATAGCTTCGACCCAACAAAGTCTACATTTAACAATCAGTACCAGAATGGCAAGTATAATCCTGCCAATCCAACGCTGGAAAACATACCGAGCGCTAAAATGGATCTATGGGATTTGGGCGTAGGGCTTAATCTGAACACGAGTACCGGTGAAGACAATACTACAACGTACATAATTGGGTTTTCCGGCTATCACTTTACTAAGCCAACATTGTCTTACTACAGCCGCGAAGGCGTAACGCAGAATATTAGATGGAACATAAATGGCGCGATAAACCGGGTGTTTAGCGACCAGATAACCATGCAGGTACATGCCAATGTGGCTATGCAGGGAACCTACAAGGAGATAATGGGCGGCTTTATGGTAAACTACACAAAGGCGCTTCCTGATGTTAGCACAACATTCGTGTTGAGTGGAGGGGCGTTCTACCGTTATGGCGATGCAGTAATACCCGTAGTGAAGATTAAGTACAACAACATGGCCATAGGTATTAGCTACGACGTAAACGTATCGACCCTGAAAGAGGCCAGCAATCTGCAAGGCGGCTATGAAATGACGCTATTCTA
>CAZLPE010000069.1:16692-18426 GCA_964561325.1 uncultured Flavipsychrobacter sp. | reverse complement strand
GCAAAGTTATGAATACTTAGTGCATTTCTTAACTGATGTGTTCTTCAGATGTTATTCAAAAGCGAACGGAAGCGCCACTTTTTAAGTGAAAAACTAAGCTACAAACAAAAAATTGGTATGAAAGTTGCTAAACACTCTTACATTGTTTTATAGCTTGGATTTGGTTTTCGACCAGCTTAAAAAATGATTTTTTTTTACTTACCGCAATTTCCTAACATTGCCTTAAATAATTGGCATTTTACGCAAATACCTCGTGAGATATTTACTCTTTTTTACTTTATTATTACTTTCCTTTTCCATGTTGGGTCAATCAACCGACACTATAAAGCGTGTTGATTCTGTAAAAAAGAAGGTAATAGTTACTGAAGATACCCTTTTACCTGATGTTTCGAGCTACATTTCGAAAGGTGAAAAAGCCAATACAATGGACGAAGAAGCCCTGAGAAAAGCGCGAAAAAATGATTTGCAAAATGGATATGTAATAAATGGAAAAGTAGTAGACAACAATAGCGGTGAAGGAATACCTTTTGCAACTATCTTTTTCAAAAAATCTGCAATTGGAACCGCAGCAGACCTTGAAGGAAATTTCGTTTTGAAATTTGAGAAATTGCCGTCGGATACGTTGCGGGTAGAAGCAATGGGTTATGCTGGAATAAACAAGATATTGCGTAAAACACAGCATGACTATAACTTCATTCTCGAACTGGACAGGGCAAACACTGCATTGAGCGAAGTAGTGTTTTATGCTGGTGAAGATCCGGCAATAACACTCATGAAACGGATTATTGAGAAAAAACCGCTCAATAATCCCGATCGACTTGAAAACTACAAATACGAGGCTTACAACAGGCTTGAGGCTGATTTACAAAGAATGACCAAGGAGCAATTTGCCAAAATTCCAATATTAAAGAGCTATACATTTATCTTCAATAATCTTGATACCCAATCGGAATCAAAACCATATCTGCCATTGTATCTTACGGAAACAATGTCGGATTACTACTACCAAAGAAAACCCAATAAACAGCGAGAGGTAATAAAAGCCAGTCTGGTAAAAGGTGTGAACAACGAAAACGTGGATAAATACCTCGGCACGTTGTATCAGAATATTAATGTTTACGACAATTACATACCTGTTTTCGACAAAAAATTCGTTAGTCCGATAAGCAATGATGGATTGTTTTTCTACAAATACAAGATTAAAGACACCCAAATGGCGTACGGCCATAGAATAATACTGGTGCAATACAAACCTAAACGGGAAGGTGAAAATTGTTTTGCCGGAGATTTTTGGGTTGTTGATTCGGTATTAGCCATACAGCGCGTAAGTATGGATCTTCCCAAATTAGCCAACATTAACTGGGTAGAGAAAGCCAGCCTGTATCAGGAATATGCACCTGTAGATAGCTTCTGGTTTTGCATAAAAGACAAATTTGTTGCCACATTTGGGGCATATAAATCTAAAAAGCTACCGGGTATGATTGGTAGAAAAACTACTACCTACCACCACATTTCTATCAATGATACCGCAGTGACGCGGATGCTCAACGACCCAAAATTAAAAGAAGAAGTAGTCAAGTCAGATTCGGCTCGGCTGCATAATGACGAATGGTGGGCCGCAAGCCGACCGGATAGCCTGAGTAAGAACGAAAAAGCTATCTATAAAATGGTAGATACTATTAATCAAATGCCCATTACACAGGCATATATCAATACCATTACTTTTCTGACAAG
>CAZLPE010000069.1:14862-16592 GCA_964561325.1 uncultured Flavipsychrobacter sp. | reverse complement strand
TAGGCACGCCGCGAACACTGAAAAACGCACATTTTACCGGTTATCTGGCATATGGTACGAAAGACGAACAATTTAAATACGGATTAACCGGCTTATGGATACTGAATCGCGCACCGCGGCTGAATATTTATGCATCCTATGTGCACGACATAAATCCGCGAACAAACAACCAAGAACGCCAGAGTAATGACAATATATTCAGTAATATGTTCAGAAAAAGAGGCGTGCCATGGAAACTGGCAATGGAGGAGAATGAACATTTTGAGATTTACAAAGAGTATTTCGGAGGGTTTAGCCACAAAGTAATTTTTGATCATATCGATTTTCGTCCCTACGCGCCGCTACCATCCTACGACATTTTTAAAGACATAGACGGCAAACCATCGAGTAACGTAATTAGCACCGAAGTTGGGCTGGAACTACGCTATGCGTATAAAGAGAAGTACCTGGAAGGATTGTACAAACGTAAAAACCTGAGTAGCAAGTACCCAATATTACGGTTGCAGCTTGCGAGCGGTATAAAAGGTGCGCTAAACAGCGCTTACCAATACCAGAAAGCGGTGTTTACCGTAAATGAAAGCATCAACATACCTCCGTTAGGGCATATTAATTATAGTGTGTATGCCGGCAAATATTTTGGCACACTACCCTATGCGCTGCTCAAGCTGCACCCAGGCAACGAATTCTATTCGTACAACAAAAATACGTTTGAGATGATGAATACCTATGAATTTATCAGCGATCAATTTGCAGGTTTTTCAATAGAGCATAATATTGGTGGGGGAATTTTCAACAAGATTCCAGGCGTGAAACAGCTAAAGCTCCGACAATTCTGGACTGCGAAGGGCGTGATAGGCTCGTTAAGCCCGGAGAACAAAACTTTGAATATTCAACCCGGCAGGTACCCGTTCAGGCAACTTGAAGGTAATCCTTATCTGGAAATAGGCACTGGCGTATCTAATATCCTTGAGTTGTTCAGAATAGATTTTGTTTGGCGCGTTACTCCGGCGCCAGCACAAAATGAAGCTAAATCAAAATACTTTGGCATATTCGGAGGCATAAGTTTCGACTTCTAATTGTTTTGCAGAGTTGTATACCCAGAAAAAAAGCGCTAACAACTGTTATGAATCTATTGTTTGGGAATTTGACGTTTGTAGCGCTGAGATTAAAAATTCCTTAGTTTTGCTTAAATTGGATTAAATAATACTATAAAACATTGGTAGCAGGTATGCGTAAATTAGTGATTGGCGGAATGATATTAATTCACGCCATTTGTGGAATTGGTTTTACCAATAGCGTTTTGGCAGCAAACCCGGCAAAATATGATAGCTCAACAAACTTCTTGGGCGCCGATGTTAATGGTTATGTTGGGCAGGAACTTTACTTGAATATCAAACCCAAGGAGGAGCATGATTATGGCTACAATGGATTCTATAACACCAACAATGCAATTCCGGAAAATGTATACAAGCCTAACACTTTGTTTTATACCACTTACGACTCTGTAGCTGGTAGATATTTTAAGGTGCTGGAGGTGGTAAAACACCCGGCAGCATCGCCGGGCGATATTTTTGAAGGCGGTATCTGTTTTCTAAAACTTGAGGAAAAAAATACGGGAACAATAACCTATTTCGAATATAATAATCAGTATCCATACAGGTTTCCGTTCATTATTGTTGGTTTTTTTGAAAAACAGAAGAAACAACTAAAAGGCGCCGACTTAGTATTCA
>CAZLPE010000069.1:0-14762 GCA_964561325.1 uncultured Flavipsychrobacter sp. | reverse complement strand
GTTGGTTTTTTTGAAAAACAGAAGAAACAACTAAAAGGCGCCGACTTAGTATTCACAGACCATGTTGCCAACACCATGCTGGAAAAAACTGATTTTGAATCGGGTAAACCTATCACTATGGTGAGTGGGCAAAGCTGGAATGTAATGGATTTGCAAATTTTAGTAGGTAAGCATATGCCCAGCCTAATACTAAAAAATGCTCAGGGCGAAAAAACAACTGCTCCGCTTGGCACTAAGGGTTATTCGCTTGTGGAGGCTAATAACTACAGGAAGAAATTTGGCAATGACGTGTTTGGTAAAATCTTACAAGGAAACACTATTCTGGGAATGACAAAAGAAATGTGCAAACTGGCATGGGGAGAACCTTATAGCATAACCGGTAAAATTATTGCTACCAGAAAAGTAGAACAGTGGAACTACGACACTCCAAAAGCGTTAATGTTTGTAAACGACAGACTAATAGAGGTAAAAAAATAGCTTACAAATTAGCAGCGGCTAAAATCGGGATGCGTATTATTTATTATTACCTTTTTGAATAGATGCTGTTATTGACTCATATACATTTTTCCAGTAAGGATGCTCTGATAACAACAAGATTTGTTCATTGATTGTAGAGGTATCGTTGCGCATTGCCGGACCGGTCTGCAACGTTTGCGGTGAAGCATTACGAAGGCGCTCAAATGTTTGCTCTATTATTGGTTGTAATGTGGAATAGGGCAACTGATTTTCTGAGCAAATGCGCTCGCCTATAGCCAATAAATGAGTAACAAAATTATTGCTCATTACCGCAGATAAATGCAACCATTTCCGTTGTTCGAATTTTGCTTCAAATAGGTTGTCGGTTATAGCATGCGCCATAGATAGAACGTATTTTTTTGCTTTATCTGTATTGGCTTCCCAACCGCAGGGAATATTGCGATGACCGGGCATATTGTTTTTAAGGATAGAATATACCGGCCACAATATAGCCTGATCTTTAGCCGCTTTGCATATCGCATCTATGCTTACCGATCCAGCCGTATGGACAAGTATTGTATTTTTAAAGTTCAATTTTGCAGCTACCTCGCTAATAGCGTTATCTGCAACAGCCAGAAAACAAACATCGGCTTCACCATCTTTTATATCGCTTATAGCGCCATATTTTTCAGACAATAAAGTTTCTGCCATTTTTCTGGCAGCCTCTTCGTTTCTGCTGTACACCCCCCTGCAATTGTGTCTGCCTGTAACAAGACGTGTACCAAAAAACCAAGCTATATTCCCCGTGCCTATAATACTGAATGTCATGCTTTATTCTTCAATTGATACGCAATATAATAGGTTTCCATTACATTATGCACTTGTTCTTTTAATTTAGGAACATTTTCTATAGTTAATCCTGCCGTAGGAATTGGTTTTAAAAAATGTATCTGAATCGAACTTGGTCGCGCCCATATTTTTTTATTATGCGGTAGTATTTTACCTGTATTAAATATCAAACCTGGCATGATGGGCTTTTGCGACTTAATAGCCGTTACAAAAGCGCCATCGAAAAAAGGCTGTATAGGTGCGCTTGTTTTATTACGTGTTCCCTCTGGATACAGACACAAATGAATACCCATATTGAGCGTATCCTGCATTTTTGTAAAACTCTCCCGTCTGCTGTTTTCCTTTTTTCTATCTACTAATATAGAGCCGGCTTTGTAAATAACACCAAAAATGGGAATCTTAGACATTTCCATTTTAGCGAGGGTTTTATTTGGTCCGGGTATCCAAGGAGAGGATACCGGAATATCTACAAACGAATTGTGATTTAATACTACCACGTAATTCTCACCTTTCTTGAAGTTATTTTTACCTTTTCTTATCACCGGGCAAAAGGCCAATGGCATATAAACTCCCATCCATATACGAAAAACAACATGAAGCGCCTTTGCTCTTGTGGGCTCTGGCAAAAACGATATGGTAAGTATTGGCAAAAAAACGATGAGCATAGTAGCTACAAAGACCAAAAGACTATACGCAATATATATTCTGCCTAATAAGTTTTTTACAAATTTCATTACTCAATGTTCTGTTTTATACAATTCAATCTGCTTGTGTAAAAATACTACCTTTTATCGGCGGCTAAACTCCAGTCAATAGGTTGCTCCCCCATTTGCTCCAGCCATTCATTTGCCTTACTGAAATGACGGCACCCGAAGAAGCCGCTATATGCCGAAAAAGGAGAAGGATGGGCTGCCTTAAGTACTTTATGTTTAGACGCATCAATAAGCGCTGCTTTATTTTGTGCAAATTTACCCCATAATAAAAATACTATGTGCTCCTTTTGAGCTGATAGCCGCATAATTACCTGATCTGTAAAAATGTGCCAGCCTATCTGGCTATGCGAATTTGGCGTATTTGCCGCTACCGTAAGCGACGCATTGAGTAGCAAAACGCCTTGGCGCGCCCATGGTTCCAGATTGCCTGAAACCGGAACTGGTTTCTGAAGATCTTCATGCAACTCCTTAAAAATATTGACAAGCGAAGGCGGCGGGGTAATATTCTCCGGTACAGAGAATGATAGACCATGCGCCTGCCCCTGCCCGTGGTACGGGTCCTGACCTATAATAACCACCTTCACTTTTGAAAACGGAGTACAGTGAAAGGCATTAAAAATCATAGGGCCTGGTGGATATATCGTTTTGCCGCTTTTTCGCTCATTTTTCAAAAACAAAACGATTTGTTCGAAGTAAGGTTTTTCAAACTCATCGCGCAAGGCTTCTTTCCAACTTTGTTCAATGGCAACATCCATTTGATAACCTGATTATTTATATTAGTTACTTACCGCACTAGATAACATACAGTAAATGAAATTTAGTTTTCGGTACTAAATGCTGAATGTGCACCTGCAACTATTGGGGAATAATCACAGACGCACATTCAAACGATTCAGTATAAAAAATCCAATTAAAGCTAATTGAGTATCATAACGTTTTTGAAACCAAATAATGTACGCAATGAATCTTTAATGTGCACCGTATCCACTACTCTGCAGTTAATGATGGTATATACCAGATAATTTGTTGAGTCGCGTTCGAAGAGTTCGGCCTGAGTACCATTTTTCTTTAAGTTCCTTACTCTGGTGTCTGCTTGCTCTTTGCGGCTGTATGAGCCAATAATCATCTTGTAAATATTGATCTGATTAGTATCAACAGCTGGAGCGGCTTGCGCAGCCATAATCAAGGTATCCTTTGGCGCATGCGATGTATCGGGCGCTGGCTTTGGCTGCACTTTTACCACGGTATCATTAGATGGAGCTGACAGCGCCGCAGACGAAGGTTTGTTATGGCTCATATAGTAGTAGATGCCATAAGCGCCGCCGCCAATGATTATCAATAGTACTACAACAATGATAACCATACTCCAGTTGATTGAATCAGCCTTTGTTGGTTCTGGATAAGAAGGTTTGTGAAGCGGTTTAGCGTTCTGCTCTTCCAGCTGCTTACTATTGCGAATGGTTGGTATGCCTGCCGGTGTAAATCGGAAATTATCATCGGTAATAAATTGAACCTTACCGCTTTCTTCTACAAATCGGCCTATGTTGGGAAGCAATACATCTTTGCCGGCCGCCAAATCTTTACGAGCCTGTATGCTATATTCTCTAAGCGCATTAGCTGCCTTAGATATGCTTATCTGTTCATTAACGGCAATAAAATTAGCCAGATTATCATCAATAGATCCACCTGGCGTAACTACAACATCGTAGGATGGTCCCTGAAGCGACTTTCCATCATGCACAGCCGACTTTTTGTGCAATTCAAGATTGCCCAAACCATGCACGTAGCAAAAGTGATTTTTTAATAAGAATAACCCTATGTATTTAGCTATGTCCATTGCCTTAATAAACCTTTAAATTAGTGATTCTTTATCAAAATTTCAACCGCAGTCCGCCAAAAACATTAAAGCCATACGACTGGTAACCATACCAGCGTTCATATTTTTGGTTTAATAGGTTGTTTATTTGAACAAATGCCGACAGACGGGGTATGATTTGATATTCAGCGCCACAACCGGCATCAATTATTGTATTGAGTTGTACCACATTGTAGGCGCTATTCATTGCATACATTCCGCCAAGCATTGCAAGGTACGCAGTAACCGTCAATTTGGGCAAGGGCGTCATCATAAAATCACCTTTAATTTTTGTCTTCGGTTGGTGCCATACATAGCCCGGCAAGGTGGTGTTATTGTAAAAACTATAGAAATCGCCGCTTAATGTAGCCGACCAGGCATTGCCCACCCGGTAACCTGCAGCTATATGTATACCTATAGCATTAAGCGATTGGTAGGCTACATCAAATTTGCGTGTGTCGCCAATCGAATTTTTAAACGTAGCCAGATCGTTAAAATTCATCCAGCTAAATTTACCTTCAAAGGAAAGATGATTGCCAACTCCAGCTTTTAAGCCGGCGAACACTTCGTCTTTTCTCGTCTGTTTCACGTCGTAAACGTTGTTTACAAACGGATTGATGGTAGTAAGTTCTGAATAGGTATTAAGAATTAGTCCGGCCTTATAACCTCCGAATATAGTGAACCGGGTATTAGGCAGTGTAAAATCGCCCCAAACATCGGGTAAGATGTATCCGGAGCCGCCCTTTCCTAAAGCAAAACCTAATAGCGCCGCGCCCTTTATATGCTCTGTATGAATAGCAAAACCTGGTTTGGCCTGAAGAAGGTTATTGCTTTGCGTGCCCGAGTCGGTGGTCAGGGAGGTAATAGAACCATTAACCCCCAACAACACATCAAAACTTGAATCGACTTTGTATACAAATGGCGCATCGAGCCCAATTGTAAATTCTTTAGAATTTAGTGTGGCATTGAAAAACGACGTATGGAATGCAGGATTGTAGCTCAACTTAGCGCCGCTATCCATTCTGTTTTTCATATCGGCGCGCAAACCTATCAGGTTGTAGGCTTGCACCAGCCCGTCTGCATAAACGGGACTAATGCTGTGGTCGTAACCGTAGTAATTATATTGATTACGTTCCCATACAAGACCAGCATGCCAGTCGGTAGCCGCCCTGTGCAAGGCGCCATCCGCTTCTATACCGCTCTGCTGCGAATTTTGATTATTCAGCGCTCCCGATTGCGACAGATGATGGAGGTGAATTGCAGTTTCGTAGCCCTCGCCCTTTATGCTACCTATTCCGGCATCGAGATAGATGGTAGAAAGGTTGCCGCCTCCGGCTTTAATATAATTCTGAAAGGGCAGTTTTGCTGAATCTATTCCCAAAGCCAACGGGCGCAACGGCATAGAACTGTATGTATAATACAACGACTGCTGGGGAACATCATAATTAAAATTGGGGTGACTCGTATCCGTCGGCGGCAATTGCGGCGTCCACTCGGGTTTGGGCGCTTGCTTCACTACAGGCTTATAAGCCTGAATCACCTCAATCACTGAGCCTTTAAGCGAAGTGTCTTTTACCGGTGTAGTTTGTGCGTTTACACACACAGCCGATGAAAGCAACGCAGGTATAAAAATATGTTTTAAGCCCATCCCTATTGATTTATTCCCCAGACAGTTTGCTGTGGCGTTTTTCTAATTTCTTTACTTCTTCAAGCTTTTTAGCGGCATCCTTTTTAAGGTCGGCATTTTTTGTATGCTTCACAATGCTCTCTAAAAACGCTTTTGCATTAAAATAGTCATCTTGTTTCACCAGTATGTCGGCCAGTAATATGCACGATTTACCCACCCATTCGGCATATCCTGCATTTTGCTTAATAGACTCGTTTGCAGCAGTTTCAGCTTCTTTTAGTTTATTTTGCTTAAATAGTATTTCAGCAATATGATAACGCGATTCAGCCGCTATATCGCCATTCTTGTTACCGCTAAGTTGTTTGTAGATTTTGGTTGCTGCATCATTGCTATCTATTCGCTGCAATGTTTTGGCTTTAAAATAAAGCGCATTGTTGATAGACTCTGCAGACGCGCCGGGGAATACAAGCAATGTATCGGCATAACGCCCTGCTTCCGCAAACTTTCCGCTGTTATAGCCGCTTCTCATCAACCCATCGTAGGCCAATTCACGCGTTACTACTCCTGTAGTGTTGTTGAGCAATTTCAGGTAAAAATCGTATGCAGCGCTGTAGTTCTTTTCTTCATAGGCTATAGCGGCAGCCCTTCTGGCGCTATTTTCTACAAAGTCGTTCCACGCCCCCGATAAAGTGATATTATAATCTTCGCGCGCTTCTTTATACATTTTCAACTGGTAGTTGCTTTCTGCACGATAATAATGCGCTTTGATTGCAAAAACTCCGTTAGGAAATTGCTGTAGATAATTGGTAAATGCTTGTTTGGCAACATCCCACTTTCCTGATGCAAATTGCGTTTCGGCCGACGCATAATAGGTCGAATCCATGGAAGAACTATCTGCCGATGGTAGACGGTTATCTTTTAGCATGGCCAGATAAGCCGAAGGTTGATTGAGCTGGATATATAAATTCTTCAAAGCTTCAAGAGCAGGTAAACGCTCTTCTGATGCCGGGTAATCTGTTACTACATGTTTGTAGGCGTCAATTGCTTTGTTGGTTTCATTAAGCTGCTGGTTGATAAAGCCCGTTTTCATCCACGCTTTAGAAGCCAGACTACGATCGCCGCTCAGATCAGTTAGCTTTTGCAAAAACGGCAACGCTTCAGAATACTTGTCTGTCTCAATCAGGGTTATAGCCGTTTCATACCGGGCATATCCTAAATATGGCGATGGAGGATCTTTATACATGATAGCTGAAAGCACGTTCAATTTCTCCTCGCTTCTACCCAGCAAACCGAGTAGTATACTTTTCTGATAGGCTGCATAATCTGCGTTCAGACTATCGGTTTTAATGACTTTGTCATATAGCGTTACCGCTCTTGAATAGTTTCGTTGTAAAAAAACAGCGTCGGCTTCTTTTAGCGCGGCTACTACGCCGCTGTGTGCGTCTTTACCGCCTGCCTGTTGGGCCTGACCAAAATAGTTTTGAGCGCCAATATAGTTTTGGGTTTCCATTGATGCATAACCCATATTCAGGTAGGCATGTTGCAATGTTGCCTGGGGGCTAATTTGCTCTACTGTGTTTTTGTTTCCTCTTTTATTTATAAAATCCTGCGAAAACGTTACCACATCGTTATACTGTTTTAAACGATAAGCTAACTCCCCCTTCCAGAATATTGCTGCTACCTCATAATCAGGATTGGCAGGATTTGCAGCCGACAAAGTCATAAAATGATAGGCGCTGTCTGTTTTGCCATCGCGGTATAGCTGAACGGCATATCCATATGTGGCTTTCTGATATACCTGTTTATAATCAGCGTCTTTCTTTGATACTTCTTTCAAACGAGCCAGTGCGCCGGAAAAATTATTGGTCTTTATCAATAACCCCGACATCATGGTGTTGGCTTCATCTTTATAATGCGTGCGCGGAAACGCGGACAGAAGGGCGCTAAGCGTTCGCAGAGCATCATCAGTATACCCTGTTTCGTAACTGATTTTTGCATACAAAATCATAGACGCCTCTTGCTGCGCTTCATTAAACGACATATCGGCACAAATACCATAAGCATTTCTCGCGCTCTTCTTATCGCCTGTTTTCAGGTAGCAGTCGCCAAGTAAGTACATTGATGTTTGCCCCAAAGAATCACGGGCATCGCTCAACATCTTAAACTTTTCTATTGCATTTTGCCACTCGCCTGTTTTATAATCGCAATAGGCAATTTCGTATAGATCCTCTTTTCTTATTCTGTCAGCATGATCGTAGTAGTATTGAAAATAGGGCTTTGCCATTGTGTACTTCTGCTCTTCAAACAGACATTGCGCAGCCAGCAAATGAAGCTCATTGTCGTAAAATGACTTCTCAGTTCTATTGATGATAGAATCGGCCTGTTTTAAAGCTTTATCCCTGTTGCCAGTGAAATAATATATCTCGGCAATGTAATAAGGAACAATGCTTCTGTATTCTTTAGCGTTTTTTATTCTTTCGAAACTCAGCAGCGCCTCCCTATATTTATTCTGGTTGTAAGCAAGCAGACCGTAGTAATAATTGCCAGCCAGGTAATACTTACCATCCTTCATTTCTTTTATGGCCTGCAACTGTGGTTCGGCTTTGTCAAACTGCTTGTCGTTAAAATAACAATAAGCCAGTTCAAACTTTGCATCGGCAACTTCGCTGTTACTTAGGTGCGCAATGCCGGCATTCTCGTAAACCGGAATGGCTTTAGCAAAATTATTATGGGTAAAATAGTACTGAGCAAGCGTAAAGGCAACCCGCTGACTGTAAGCCGGATTAGAGGCTGCCTCTATAAAAGCTGTTGCTTCTTCGGCGCAGCCATTTGTGGCTGTTTTCAGATTAGACAGGGTAAGGTAATATTTTGCTTTTTCTAACTCTGCAAGTTGTGGAGCAGAGAGGCTTAGGTTTTCATTTTGCAAATACTGCTTCGCTGTTTGCGCTGCCATTGCATAGTGCTGGTGCCGGTATTGTTCCTCTACAGTGGTCAGTATGCGGTTGGTTTGTAGCGCAGGCGTAAGTACCTGACCGAAACTCAAGCTACTACACAAAAATGCGCAGCCGAACAACGATATTTTCATTAATCTGTACTTATGTTTTTGCAGCATTTTCAGGCTTTAATCATTAAAAATTCCACGTTAGATTTAAACTCGGGAATACGGGTAACTGATAGATTTTTACATTCGTAACACGGTTTACATAAAAAATATTATTCCGGTCGTACACATTAGTAACGGCAAAAGTCGCTTCCAAATTTGATTTCTTAGATAGTTTAAACTTCTTTTTAACAGAAACATCAAGACGGTGGTACCACGACAGACGGCCTCCATTAATTTCATCAGCATATTTTATGCCAATTGTTCCGTTTGTTGGCAATGAATTACCAGTGAGCGTCATAGGCACATTCTCATAAAATCCTTGTGTTTGTGTGAACGGGAATGGCGCATGGATATTAAACCTTGCAGAAACATCCCAGTCCTTTTTCTTACCCGCGCTATACGATGCTACGGCATTTGCGTTAAACCTTGTATCGAATGGCGTTGGGTAAGTCTGTTTTTGACCCTTTGAGTCTATACCTGTATAGTTTACATTTTGATAGCCCATTGCTGCCCACAGATACACTCTGCGATAGCTATACTTACCCGAAAGGTCTACCCCATTGGCAAAACCTGTTGCGGCCACAAAGTTCGGATCTTGTGTATACTGCTTGTTTCTGTTCAGTTCATCTACCTGACCAAAATACTTAATCCATGGCTCAAGATTGAATTCGAAACGCTGAATGTCTACCTCTATACCGCCAACAAGATGGTAGGCAGTTTGCAAATTCGATTTCACTGTATTTCCGTTGGGGTCTTTTATAGATTCATCGGGGCTCAACAAGAAACCGGAAAATAAATTCACGATATCCTGATCAGATTTTGTGCTTACAATATTTTGTGAGTACATGCCCGCAGCGCCCTTAATACGTATACTGTTGCTTGCATTGTACTTCAACCCGATACGTGGTTCCGGAGATAGTTTGTTCAACTCAGAGTAATATTGGAAACGAAGACTTGGCTCAAGAATAACTTTTGAACTAAGGTTTTGACGATACATAAAATAGAGCGCTGCAAGGGTGCTTTGTCTATCCATGTTGGTAGAAATTCCTTTTGCAGAATAATAGCTGAGCGAAGTATGCAAACCGCTTACTTCCACGCCATATTTAAGCTGGCTGTAATTTTTCAGGAAGTAAGTAAAGTTGATCGCAGCCTCAAAACCGTTTATCTGGCTGGTACGCGGCGCAGTGTCCGTTGGCACGTTTACCTGGTTAAGATCAATGTTGTAGTTAGAATAAGCAAATTTTCCATCTATGAGCGCGGATGTATTGCCCGGCGACACTATAAAGGTTGTGCCCACGCCTGTTGCTTTCCAGTGGTAATTAGCTATTGGATCGTGCGTTTTATTGTCGAGTAAACTTGCTTTATCATCGAAATTAAACCCGAATAGGTTCAGTTTACTACCGTTGTCGCCATTCAAAGTAAGTTTACCATAAATGTCGGTAAAGCTGTAAGGCAACCCATTGGTAAAAGGTTCGCCGAAGCCCTTATACAGGGTCTTAGAGGTTTGGTCTAAGTAGCTAGTTTTTGCAGAAACCAGAAAAGTAACTCCTGAACCGTTGTCTTTTTTTGACTTTACCAACGGACCATCGAACATTACCCTTGTCATAATAGGAGAAACAGACACAAGACCGCTTAATTCATTTTTATTGCCATCCTTGGTGTGTACGTCTACTATAGCCGATGTGCGGTTACCATATTGCGCGCCAAAACCAGCGGTATAAACGTCTACGTTACGTATTGCTTCTGTTTCAAACACCGAAAAAAGACCGATAGAGTGGAAAGGGCTGTATATTGTTATACCGTCGAGGTAAATACCTGTTTGCGCCGGAGAGCCGCCGCGGATATAGAGCTGACCACCTTGGTCGCCGGTAAACACAACGCCGGGTATTACTTGAAGGTACTGAGCAAGGTCAGGCTCGCCGCCCGAACTTGGCAATAATTTCAACTCTCTCGGCGATATTGTTGTAACGCCAGTGTTAATGCGCGTTATCTTCTCTGTCTTCCTGCTGCTAACCTCCACTCCTTTTAGCTGTACTTCGCGCTGTAGCAACTCTATTTTCTTGGTTACAATCGCCTCAGGCAAAAGATTTACACTGATGATACTGGAGTCGTAACCAATGGCGGTAGTTAAAAGTGTATAACTGCCAGCAGGAAGTGAGATAGAAAAATATCCATTTACATCTGTTTGCACACCTGTTTTAGCGTTTGTTACAGCTACATTGGTGTAAATCATAGGTTCTCCGGTTTTCTTATCATATACGAACCCCTTAATGGTGCCATTTTGAGATTGCGCAGTTGCAAGAATTGTAAACAGAAACAAGAAAGCAGCCGACAGGCTTATGCTTTTTAGCATAAAATGGATTATTTTAACTTTTACAGGAATGAAAACGGGCAAAAAACGTTTTGAAAATGTAGCAAAGATAGTAATAACCCTATTGCAGTCAATGCAGGAATTCCAGCAGCGTTTTTATTTTGTCCAATTATTTGTTATAATTTTCACAAAGAAAAGCCGCATATGGTTATCATAAAATCGAAAACAGCTACTGCATAGCCATTGGCATTTCAATAAAAAATCCCCGACAAAATGAATTGCCGGGGACGATAAAATACAGAATAATTAAATACCTATACTAAGATTGCCTATCGCGCGGAGTCTGTTTTCAGCCATGCGCATAGCAGCCAGTTGAGTGTGGAT
The DNA here is from genome assembly GCA_964561325.1 of uncultured Flavipsychrobacter sp. Taxonomy (GTDB): domain Bacteria; phylum Bacteroidota; class Bacteroidia; order Chitinophagales; family Chitinophagaceae; genus Nemorincola. The sequence continues at coordinate 3,464 of CAZLPE010000069.1, read as the reverse complement.
ATTTTCGGCTTCTGCCATTTTAAAAATATCTAATGTTCGGTCGTATATCTTAGCTACAGTATTGTAGGCTCTGTCGCGGTTATAGCCGTCAAGTTCGATGCTAATGTTAATGATGCCGCCGGCATTGATCAAAAAGTCGGGTACATAAATAATGCCTTTTTCTACAAGCATTGGGCCATGTACATTTTCATCTGCCAATTGGTTATTGGCAGCGCCAGCTATTACCGGGCACTTCATTGCGTTAATACTTTCTGTGTTTACAGTTGCGCCCAACGCACATGGTGCATAAATATCAATCTCCCGATCAAAAATATTGTCGTTGCTTATTATTTCAATAGATGGGTATTTACCCTTCGCCTGCTGAAGTTTACCTTCGTTTATATCGCAAACATAAACATGCGCGCCCTCTTCTACCAGATGCGCCATCAGGTACTGCCCAACATTACCAGCCCCTTGCACCAGCACTTTCTTGCCAGATAAGCCGTCGCTACCCCATGCTTTTTTTGCAGCGGCCTTCATACCCACATACACACCATAAGCTGTAAGCGGAGAAGGGTCGCCGCTACCGCCCATATAATCAGGTTTGCCAGTCACAAATTTGGTTTCCATACCTATGTATTCCATATCTGCGGCACAGGTATTTACATCCTCGGCGGTAATGTACTTACCATTCAAACTGTTTACAAACTTACCGTAGCGACGCCAAAAAGCTTCGTTCTTTAGTTTAGATGCATCTCCTATCAATACCGCCTTACCGCCGCCCAGATTCAATCCGCTTATCGCAGATTTGTAGGTCATACCGCGGCTCAATCGCAATGCATCTACAAGCGCATCTGCATGACTATTATAATTCCAAACTCTGGTGCCGCCAAGCGATGGACCCAATGTTGTGTTATGAATGGCTATTATAGCATTTAGTCCTGTTTGGGGATCCTGACAAAATACAACTTGTTCATGTCCCAATTGATTCATTTGATCTAATACGGAAGGCTGCATATTTTTATGATTAGTAGCGCAAACCTAATTAAATTGTCGCAAAGTTTACTAATTGCATTTAAAATACATGCATACCCAATTACTTGTCAAATAGTGCACGACTAATAAAGAAGAATTTACTCATCGCAATTGAATAGATTGCTATTGAAATATCAATAGGCTGGCAGATTTCTGTTCATAACCAACGTTTTATTTACGTCCAGAACATCGATAATGTGCGGAACAATGTTTTGTCATTTCAAAGTTATAGTACTGTAAATTAGTTCGATTATTTTGAAAGTAATTAGGAAAGTATTCACAACTTACGCATATTTGTATGTTAATCTGAATATATGGCTTCGTGTCTGATAGTAGATAGCGGTTCAACAAAAACCGACTGGTGCCACCTAACTAAGGGTAAAAAACCAGTATTTGTAAAGACATCAGGTATTAACCCTTACATCCAAAAAAGCGATGATATAGCGGCAATGCTTGAAAGAGAAATTCCCTTTGATGACGCTAAGAAAAAGCCGGACATTATTTGCTATTATGGGGCCGGAGCCGCATCGCCAGAGAAACAACTTGTCCTAAAAACTATATTAGCTAATCATTTCAAAGTTGTTGATATTCAGGTACATAGCGACCTAATGGCGGCGGCAAAAGCGCTTTGCGGCGACAATAAAGGTATTGTTTCTATCTTAGGTACCGGTAGCGCCTCCTGTTATTACGACGGAAAAAAGATTAAGGAACAACAGCCATCGCTTGGCTATCTGGCAGGCGACGAGGGCAGTGGCAACTATATGGGCAAAAGGATATTACAGTACTATTGTTACGGAACTTTTGACGAAGAGTTGAAAATGGGCTTTGAGATGCGTTTTGGGTCTGATATAAAAAAGATAATTAGTACGCTATATAGTTCACCCTACCCCAACCGGTATTTAGCTTCTTTTGTATCGTTGCTTCACGAAAACCGAGGACACTACATGGTGGAAAATATAATAGAAGACTGCATAAATGAGTTTTTCCACAACAGCTTGCTTAAATACCGGCAAACCTGGAAAAAAAGACTTTACTTCTCCGGTTCAATCGCGTATGGTTTTAGGGATGTTCTGGAGAACCTTTGTCATCAATACGAAATGGAGTTGGGATCTGTTATCAAAAGCCCTATGGACGGGCTGGTAGCGTACCACACCAATCAATTGTAATCGCTTAGCGCACCGATCGAATAAGGCATTTTCTAAATCCACAACAATAAAAAATCGGCCTCCTGAAATCAGGAGGCCGATTTTTTATTGTTGTTTCTAACGCTATTTAGTTAGAGAATTTACCTTTAGTTTTTGCAACTACTTCCTCTTCAATGTTTCTTGGTGCACTTGAGTAGTGGCTGAATTCCATTACAGATGTGGCGCGACCAGAAGAAAGTGAACGCAATTGAGTAACATAACCGAACATTTCGCTCAATGGCACTTTAGCCTTGATAATCTGCAGATTATTTCTGTTATCCATACCTTCCAGCATTGCACGACGACGGTTAAGGTCACCTGTTACATCACCCATGTACTGGTCGGGAGTAGTAACTTCTACTTTCATAATTGGCTCAAGCAACACAGTCTTTGCTTTTCTGCCTGCCTCGCGGAAGCCAGATTTTGCGCACAATTCAAATGACATTGAGTCGCTATCCACTTGGTGGAAAGAACCATCAAATACGCGAACTCTCATACTTTCTACAGGGAAACCTGCGAGCGGTCCGGCAGTCATTGAACTTTCAAATCCTTTCTGGATAGCTGGTATGAATTCACGAGGAATAGAACCGCCGAAGATATCGTTGATAAACTGGAAGCGACCTTTTCCTTCAGCAAGAAACTCTTCAGAAGCAGGGCCGATTTCGAATTGAATATCAGCGAATTTACCACGACCACCTGTTTGTTTTTTGTATATTTCACGGTGCTCAATTGTAAGCGTAAACGCTTCTTTGTAAGCAACCATCGGCGCGCCCTGATTGATTTCCACCTTAAATTCGCGACGCATACGGTCTACGATGATTTCAAGGTGCAACTCACCCATACCGCTGAGGATAGTCTGTCCGGTATCTTCGTCGGTTTTAACGCGAAGCGTTGGATCTTCTTCCACCAGCTTAGCAATAGCCATACCCATTTTATCAACGTCTGCCTGAGTTTTAGGCTCAACAGAAATAGAGATTACGGGCTCTGGTATAAACATATTTTCCAGAACAATCGGGTGTTTTTCGTCGCAAAGCGTGTCGCCTGTTTTGATTTCTTTGAAACCTACAGCAGCGCCAATGTCGCCCGCTTCGATGAAGTCGATTGGATTTTGCTTGTTAGCGTGCATCTGCATGATACGGCTGATACGCTCGTTCTTACCAGAACGTACGTTCAACACATAAGAGCCTGCATCAAGGTGACCAGAATAGCAACGGAAGAACGCAAGACGACCAACGAAAGGATCGGTCATGATTTTGAACGCAAGAG
>CAZLPE010000068.1:0-19136 GCA_964561325.1 uncultured Flavipsychrobacter sp. | reverse complement strand
GAAGGTAAGCGGCACATAACTAAGCTTGCGCAATACGCCCGAACGTAATAATACATCCACATAATACACGCTGGTGTTGCTGGCATTTATAGCCAGCGATTTTATATACATCCTTGTGTCAAATGCGGCTGCGCCATCGGCTGTCATTGTGCCATCGCCGGCAATAGAGTACATGTATTTATTAGAATCTAAAACTACCTTCATTTTAAATGAACCGGCAATAATATTGTTGGCTGTATCAATAGCCAATGCGCCGGTAGAACCCAAACTATCCACAATGCCTGGTACGCCTTCCAGCTCGCAGCCTCCGCCGCCGGCTATTGTGGTAATAATATGGGTAGTCCGGTCAATTTTCCTGACAGCTCCACGCGCGGTTGTTATATAGATATTGCCTGCGCGGTCTTGCACTATTTTTCTTACATATCCCACTCCGGCGCTCGTAGCTGGTCCGCCATCTCCGCTATCTACCAATGAGCCTGTACCTGCCACGGTAGTCACCAGCTTGGTAACGGCATCTATTTTCCTCAATTTTCCGGTTTCGCCATAGTAGCAATTCCCTGCTGCATCTACAAACACTGCTCTTGGATAGCTAATTGCAGTGGCGGTAGCGGCTGCGCCTTCGGCTGTCGATGTTCCACCGCCCGCATATGTGCTGATAATACCTGTCGCTCTGTTCACATATCTTATTCTATCGGCGTTTAAGTCGGCAATATACAGGTTGCCTGCACGATCAACACATACATCTTCCGGACCGGCAAGCTGCGCAGCCGTAGCAGGGCCGCCATCTCCCGAAAAACCAAACGTACCGTTACCAGCCAGCGTATATATACGCTGCGTTGCAGCATTTACCCAGCGCACTTTATACCCCCTGGTTTCAGTCAGGTACAGATTCTCGGCTGTATCAACAAAAACGTTAGAAAGCGATGAGAAGATGGCTGCTGTGGCCGGAATACCCTCTGCTGTAGACCCAGGACATGAAAGGCAGCCCGCCACGGTGGTTATCACACCTTGCGCCCTTGCAGCGGCATTTACCAATAAAAATGCCATGATAATGGCGGTAGTAAGATATCTCTTCATAAGAACAAAGGTTTCTGCTAAAGTAAATTATTTATATTTCGTTAAATTTACCATAACAAAATACAAAAACCATGCCTTAATTACGAATTTATCTGCTTTTGTTAAATTTCATTGGCTAAATTATTGCAACTGGTTCATGCACAATCGGTTACGACATTAGCTATCTTCCACCCCTATGGTCGTTATACCGGCATTATTACCAGAAATATTCAGGCTTTTATCAAAAAGCAGCTTGGGGGCTGCTTATAAGCGGCTCATATGTTGTTGTTAGCATAGGCGGTTGTTGCTACAATCCACAAGTCACTGTAGTGTTTTTGCCGCTAAGCTTTCTTGTTATCTCTGCCTGTATTGTGCAGTTCAGTTCTGCCTCCACAAACGATTGATCAAAATATTCGTAGTACGATGTGGTAGTGTATGCGTCGGGAGGGTTGCCGGTAGTGGTTATACAATGGCAGGTATATCCTCCGCGCTCGTTTCGGCACGATGCTATACTCAGCGCAGCGATAACTGCTATCGCAATTAGTGGCTTATTGATACTCATTTTATGCATTCTGGTCAGTAGATTATTGTAGTGTACTGCTTCTGCAAAGCCTGTGCCGCCGGCGGGGACGTTGGCTCTGTAGAATGTTAAGAATTTCAGAAACTTGTTTTATCGCTTTCAATATCGTAATATTGCAATTAACAGATAAACTATGGGCGCTACAAAAATCGACTTATTTACAAAAGAGCAAAACGACCTTGCCAATATGGCCAAGGCTATAGCGCATCCGGCGCGCATAGCTATTTTGCAGCAGCTTGTGGCTGCAAAAGCCTGCATATGCGGCGATTTGGTTACCGAGCTTGGTTTGGCGCAGCCCACTGTATCGCAGCACCTCAAGGAGTTAAAAAACGCCGGTATCATCCGTGGGTCGGTAGAGGGCAATAGCGTTTGCTACTGCATCAATCCGCCCGTATGGCAAGAATACCGCGAGTTTTTTTCGGCATTCTTCAAAGAACCTGTCATGTGCGGCGATGGCGATTGTTGTTGAGTCCTATTTATAATAAAAAACACAAAAACATACTCATATGAAAATTACCATTCTCGATCCGGCTATGTGCTGCAGCACAGGCGTTTGCGGAACCGATGTAGATGATGCACTTGTGCAAACTGCCGCCAATGTAAAATGGCTAAAAACTGAAGGACATGAGGTAGACCGTCATGGCATAGCCAATGATGCAGCGGCATTTAAAAACTATCCCGAAGCTATTGCGAAACTACAAAAAGAAGGAACAGATTCGCTGCCTTACATACTTATCAACAACCGCATTGTTATGTCAGGTCGCTATCCTAACAAAGCGGAATGGGAGTCTTTACTGACTGTAGGTATAGAAAAGCCAAGCAAGATGATAGAACTGACCATGGCTCCGGTAGAAAGCAATGCATCGGGTAGTTGTTGCTCCGGTAGCGGCTGTTGCTAAGGCGCCGCCGCAAAACAGGCAGCTCTAATCATTCAATCAATTAAATTGGCACATATGACAAACAATACAACGCCGTTTTTGTTTTTTACGGGCAAGGGCGGCGTAGGTAAAACCTCGCTATCATGCGCTACAGCAGTGCGCCTTGCCGATGAAGGTAAGCGCGTGTTGCTGGTAAGCACAGATCCGGCATCTAATCTGGAGGATGTGCTGGAGAGTAAGGTATACGAAAAGATTAGTCCGGTAAACGGAATTGAAAATCTGTTTGCCATCAATATCAATCCCGAGGTATCGGCCGAGGAATACCGCAACAGGGTTACAGAGCCACTGAACGATATACTACCTGCCGATGCCATTAAAAAAATAAAAGAAGAACTATCCGGAGCCTGTACTACAGAAATAGCCTCGTTCGATGAGTTCTCCCGTTTCATTTCTCGCGAAAATGATGGCGGCGCATTCGATGTGGTTATTTTCGATACTGCGCCCACAGGCCACACGCTGCGCCTGCTGGAGCTGCCTGCTGCATGGTCTGATTTCAGTAAAGAAAATCCCGACGGAGCTTCGTGCCTTGGGCCTACCTCGGTGCTAAAAAGCAGTCAGGAGCGTTACAATACGGTAGTAAGCAGGCTGCGCGATGCCGCACAAACCACATTTTACATAGTATCGCGCGCCGAGCAATCTTCGCTCAAGGAGGCTGCCCGCACCAGCATAGAGCTCGAAGAGCTGGGTATGCACAACCAGCGACTATATATAAATGGTGTTTTTAAAGCCTTAGACACAACCGACCCGATAGCAGTAGGTATGCAAGCCCTTGCCGACGAACAGCTACAAGCTATACCGACAAAGCTTCAGCGCCTGCCGCTTACCATTTTCCCGCTATTGCCCTACAATGTACTGGGCATACACAAGCTGCGCTCACTGCTGCATCCCGATTTGCAAAATGCGACTATAGCTGCCGAAATAAGCAAGATAACAGAGATAGACCACACGCTGGCAAGCCTGGGCGCTTTGGTAAACCAAATTGCCCAAGCCCAAAATCATGGACTGATTATGACTATGGGTAAGGGCGGTGTAGGCAAAACCATTGCAGCGTCTGCTATTGCCGTACTACTGGCACAAAAAGGCTTTGAGGTGCACCTTACCACCACCGACCCAGCCGCACACGTAAAAGACTTCATAGACCAGCTTACCGAAATACCAGCTACACTAACTGTCGACCGCATAGACCCCAAGGTGGAAACACAGCATTATGTAGACAAAATAATGGCGCAAAAGGGTGAAAAACTGGACGAAAACGGCAGGAAACTACTGCTGGAAGACCTGAAATCGCCCTGCACTGAAGAGGTGGCTGTTTTTCATGCTTTTTCTAAAGCTATAAGCGAAGCCAAACGCAAGTTTGTGGTGATGGACACAGCGCCTACCGGGCATACGTTATTACTACTAGACACAGCAGGTAGCTATCACCGCGAGGTGTTGCGCAACACCAGCCTCGATGCAGCGCGTATAAAAACACCCTACATGGCGCTACAAGACCGCGAACTATCTAAAATATTGCTCATATCGCTAGCCGAAACCACGCCTATGCGCGAGGCCAGCGCTCTACAAGACGACCTGAAAAGGGCTGGTATCGCCCCTTACGCATGGGTGGTAAATCAGAGCCTGAGTATGCAGCACGGCATTACCGACCCATTGCTTAGAAAACGCGCGGCAGCCGAGGTAGCAGTAATAAAAAATATAGAAAACAATTTGGCTCCTCGCACCTATGGTATACCGCTGATACCGGAGAAAAAACTGCTCCCGGTATTGGTAGACAAATACGTAACCAACAATAACATCTAATACTAACACAGCATGTCGGCAAACAACTGCGCGCCTGCGCACGAGCGAAAAAAACTGAGTTTCTTAGACCAATACCTCACCCTATGGATATTTATGGCTATGGGGCTGGGTGTGGCTATCGGGTATTTCATACCCTCGTCATCGGGCTTTATAGATTCGTTTTCATCGGGTACCACTAATATTCCGTTGGCCATAGGGCTTATATTGATGATGTATCCACCGTTTACCAAGGTGCGGTACGACAAGCTGAAAGAAGTGTTTAAAAATACCCGCGTGCTGGGCGCATCGCTGCTGCTCAACTGGGTGATAGGCCCAATACTGATGTTTGTACTGGCTATTGTTTTTCTGCGCGGCTATCCCGAATACATGGTAGGCCTGATACTGATAGGGCTGGCGCGCTGCATAGCCATGGTAATAGTATGGAACGAACTGGCCGACGGCAGCCGCGAATATGCAGCCGGACTGGTGGCTATGAACAGTATTTTTCAGGTAGCCCTCTACAGTGTATATGCCTATGTGTTTGTTACTGTGCTACCTCCCCTGTTCGGCATTACCGGTTCTACTGTCGATATTACTATTGGGCAGATAGCGCAAAGCGTGGGTATATATCTGGGCGTCCCGTTTTTGGCGGGCTACCTTACCCGCACTATACTACTTAAAGCCAAGGGCGAGGAGTGGTACAACACACAATTTATACCCCGTGTATCGCCCATTACGCTGGTTGCGCTACTGTTTACTATTGTAGTTATGTTCAGCCTCAAAGGCAAGCTTATAGTGCAAATACCGCTCGATGTGGTGCGTATTGCCATACCGTTGGTTATCTATTTCGCCATTATGTTTTTAGCCAGTTTTTTTATTGGCAAACGTCTGGGCGCCGACTACGCTACCAATGCTTCCATATCGTTTACCGCTGCCGGCAACAATTTTGAGCTGGCTATTGCAGTAGCCATAGGCGTATACGGTATCAATAGCGGCCAGGCTTTTGCCGGTGTTATTGGCCCACTGGTAGAGGTGCCTGCGCTTATAGCCCTCGTTAATGTAGCCTTCTGGCTCCGCAAAAAATATTATAATAAGTCTCTATAACTACTAAAATATACTACCATGCGTATAGCGCTATTTTCAGACATACATGCCAATCTGCCGGCGCTGGAGGCCTGCCTTGCAGACATAGACAGCAAGCGCCCCGACGCTATTTATTGTCTTGGCGATCTGGTAGGCTACAACATCTGGCCAAATGAAGTAATCAATGCCATCAGGCAGCGGGGCATACCCACTATTGCCGGCAACTACGATTTTGGCATAGGCCGCGCTACCGACGAATGCGGCTGCGCCTACAAAACTGACGAGGATAAGGCAATGGGTAAAATATCTATATCGTATACCAACGAAATAGTGCGCGACGACGAACGCCGCTACCTGCGCACGCTACCCGCGCACATACGCATAGAGTTTCAGCTCAAAGAAGACCGGCTCCACCTACTGTTGGTGCATGGCAGCCCACGTAAGATAAATGAATACCTTTTTGAAGACCGCGACGAAAAAAGTATGCTGCGCATAATGACCGACGCCGATGCCGACATTATGTGTTTTGGCCATACCCACAAACCCTACCACCGCATAATGGAGCAGACCGGTGAAACAACCCGCTACCGCCACGCCATAAATACAGGCTCGGTAGGCAAGCCTAAGGATGGCGACACAAGAGGCTGCTACGTGCTGCTGCACATAAACGAAGACAGCAGCATTGCCGCCCGCGATGCTATAAAGGTTGAGTTTGTACGATTTGAATATGATGTAGAAAAGGCTGCCTCCGCGATAGAAAACAGTCCGCTACCCGACAAATATGCAGATATGCTGCGCAAGGCTTACTAATTTTATGGAAAATTGAAAATAGGCTCCTATGAAGATAAATACAATTGGTCGCAGCTTACTTACCAGTTTACTACTGCTGGTAGTGATGATTGCCAACGCACAGGTAGCCAACGACATTGCGAAGCAAAACAAATTGGGCAACGCCGTGTTTCTGGTAGTAACTGATGGGGGCGCAAATGAAGCGTCGCTCAAGGACATTTCACTAAAGGCAAAAACACTATATCCGCATTCGGCTGTGCTGATGATGGATAAAGCAGACCGCGCCAATGCCGAACTGGTGAAACGCTATGGCCTGAGCGGCGCGCCAATGCCAATGGTACTGGTAGTGGCGCAAAACGGGGTAGTAACAGAAGGTTTTGCCCCCAAAGAGGCCACTCCTCAAAAGTTGATAGAAGGTATACCGACGCCAAAACAGTCGGAGGCGCTATTGGGTTTCGACCAGCGCAAGCCTGTATTTGTGGTGATGTATAAGAAGAGCTTTACCGACAAACCAGCCATGATAGCCGAATGTAAAAAAGCTGCAGACGCGCTAAAAGGCAAGGCAGTGGTGGTAGAGGTAGACCTCGATGATAAAACCGAAGCGCCGTTTATCTCGTTGCTTAATCCGGCGCAGCCCGTAAAAAGCGCCATAGTGCATGTGTTCAACAGCAAGGGCGATTTCTCGTCGAAGCACGTCTTGCCGGTGCAAACCGCTACGCTGGTGGCATCGGCAAAGAAAGAAATCAAGGAGTGCTGCCCCGGCGGCGCTAAAAACTGTAAAAAATAACTATCCGTCAATGAATCTCACAAAGCTTGTATGGCGCGAGTTTAAGTACCATAAGTCGCAGTTGATAACAGGGTTGCTGGCTATCACACTGGGGGTTGCGGTTATTGTGGGTATTCGCTCCGTGTCGGTGGTGTCCGAAAAAGCAGTGGCTATCAATCTCGATAATCTGGGCGCAAACATACTGGTGTTGCCACAGGGCGCCACTGTAGATAACTACTACACCGCCGATATTGATGCGCCTACTTTCCCGGAAGCTTATGTAGAGATTGTAGCTACATCGGCCCTGCAAGGGGTAGACAATATGTCGCCAAAGCTAACGCGGCGCATAACGGTAATGGGCCAGAAGCTGGCGCTTACAGGTATATTACCCAAAAACGAACTGGCCTCAAAACCGCTCTGGCAAAAGTCGGGCTTGTTCGGGGCAGGGGCAAAAGCCAGTTGCGCGCCTGGCGCCACAACAGATGGCGGGCAATACAAAGACGAAAAACTGCAACGGAAGTCGATAGAGGCAATAGAAGAAGATGAATGTATCTTGGGTTCGTCGGCAGCCCACAGGTTGAAGCTCAAAGAGAACGATACCCTGACTATAGAAGGCAGCGTCTTTAAGGTAGCCAAAGTACTGACCGAGACCGGCACCATGGACGACGACCGTATATTTGCGCACCTGCACACAGTGCAGCGCCTGCTGGGCATAAAAGAGCAGGTAAGCGCAATAGAAATAATGGGCTGCTGCAATGCCATAACCGATGGCTTGCTGAGCAAATTACGTAACCTGCTACCCGATACCAAGATAACTACGATAGGCCAGATAGTAGCCACACAAGTGCAAACCAACAAGCTGATGAACAAAGTATCGCTGGTGTTTCTGGTGATTATATTGTTTGTAGGCGGGGTATCTATAGGCAATTTTATGTGGGCCAATGTAAACGAGCGGCGCAAAGAAATAGGTATGCTGCGCATGATAGGCTTTTCGCGCGGCGTAATATTCCGGTTGATACTTGCAAAAGCGTTGATACTGGGTATAATGGGTGGCGCATTGGGGTATATTATTGGCACAGGCGCCGCTATGTGGCTGGGGCCGCAGTTTGCACAACTTACGGTGCAGCCGCTGCCGCAACTGTTGCCGGCAGCGCTGGCTATTGCTATTATAGTAGCGCTTGTTGGTTCCGCAATACCTGCATACCTGGCAGGCAAAATAGATCCATTCATCAACATGCAGGAAGAATGAGTACGATACTTAAAGTAAGCGACCTGACTAAAAAATACCGCCACGCCGACGGCGACATATATGCATTAAACAAAGTATCGTTTACGGTAGATACCGGCGATTTTGTGACCATTACCGGTTCGTCGGGCTCCGGTAAAACCACGCTGCTGCTATGCCTTGCCGGGATAATAAAGGCGAGCGAAGGCGCTGTTCAATTTCAGGATTTTAGCATCACTTCTGCCGCCGACAGTCAGTTGTCGTACTTCCGAAAACAAAAAGTAGGCTTCGTAATGCAAAGCTTTGCATTGATACCCTACCTTACCGCTGCCGAAAACGTGATGCTGCCGCTGGCGCAAGCCCGCATGACCGGCAAGCAAAAACAAACTGCTGCCGATGAAATGTTGCATTTGGTAGGGCTGGAAAACAGAAAAAATCACCTGCCCAGAGAACTGAGCGCAGGCCAACGTCAACGGGTGGCAATAGCTCGGGCCATTATCAACAAACCTGAGCTGATACTTGCCGATGAACCTACCGGCAACCTCGACCCTACACTATCAACCGACATTCTCGATTTGCTCTCTAACATTAACAAAACTCAAAACCTAACCATACTCATAGTAACCCACAGCCCAATTGCAGCCGCCTACGGCAACAGAAAGATACACTTAAAGGATGGGGAGGTGGTTTAGGTGAATGCTTTTTGCTAATACGAGTTGAGCGCCAGAGTTTATGTATATTTGCTTGTAACCGAGTAGGGTATATAATCGTATCCTTCTGGTAAAAAACGGGCTATGTCTATTACTAATTTCAACACAGCAAATCAAACTTACAGGAGCCTGATCGGTAACGGATTGATATATACCGTACCCCGTTTTCAACGCGATTATAGCTGGACTGATGAGGAATGGGATGATTTGTGGACAGACATTCAAAATCTTTTTGAAACAGACGGGGAAACTGCGCACTATATGGGCTACTTGGTGCTGCAATCTAAAGACAATAAGAAATTTGACATAATCGACGGTCAGCAACGTATTACCACATTGAGCATCATTGCACTTGCCGTACTTAAAAATTTTGAACGGCTTATAGCAGATGGCGTAGACCCCGACAACAACAGGATTAGACAAGCGCAATTAAGAAGTACCTTTATTGGTTATCTGGACCCGGTAACCCTGATTGCAAAAACCAAACTGGAGCTCAACAGGAATAACAATAGCTATTACCAAAGTTACCTTGTTCCGTTGCAGAAATTACCCACACGAAACTTAAAGTTTACCGAACGTCAAATGCGTTCAGCTTTTGAATCATTTGAAGGTAAAATATGGAAGGAGTACGGCAGCAAAAAAGACGGCGCATTACTGGCTACTTTACTGGAAAATCTAAGTGATAAACTATTTTTTACAGTAATAACTGTAAACGACGAACTGAACGCATATAAAGTTTTTGAAACACTTAATGCACGGGGCGTAAAACTATCGTCTACCGATTTGCTGAAAAACTATTTGTTTTCGGTAGTGCACAAGGAAGGCAAAGATGAAAGGGAATTGAACTACCTGGATGAACGTTGGGAGGTTTTGGTTGGTAAGTTGGGTAGTGAAAAGTTTCCGAACTTTCTGCGTACTCACTGGAACAGTAGAAACAAAATGGCGCGTTCGGCTGAACTTTTTAAGAAAATACAGTCGAAAGTTAAAAGCCGAAGTTTAGTTTTTGAGCTGCTACGCGAAATGGAGGCAGATGTTGACACATACGTGGCGCTATCTATGCCCGAGGATATTTTATGGAGTGCAGATCAGCGCGTATTTATTAGGGAGTTAACAATGTTCAGCGTGCGTCAGTTATATCCTTTGCTGCTTGCAGGATATAGAGCGCTAACCGCAAAAGATTTTACATCCCTATTAAAAGCCTGTAGTATCATTTCTTTCAGGTACAATGTCATTGGCAATTTACCCACAAACGAGCAAGAATTGGTGTACACCAGCGTAGCTGAGCAGTTGCACAGCGGCGCTATTGCGGGCATATCTGCCGTCATTCAAGCGCTTGGCAGTTTATACCCAAATGATGCAACATTCGCTAATGCGTTTGGCGACAAGCAAATAAAAACAACACAAAAACATGGTAAGGATATTGTTCGTTATGTGCTGTTTAAATTAGAAATGCGCGTATCAGACACAGATTACGAACTAAAAAGCGACAAATACAATATTGAACATATTTTACCTGAATCAGTTGAAAATGATTGGGATCAATTTTCGGATTCTGAACACGAGCAATGTGTGTACCGATTGGGCAATATGACGCTGATGAATTCAGCAGATAACAGATTAATTGGGAATAAGCAATTTCCGGACAAAAAGGGAATGTATGCAAAAAGTGAATTTTTGATAACCCAAAAGATTGCTGAGGAGAATAGCGAATGGACACCAGAGCGTATTGCCTATCGGCAAGAATGGATGGCAAAGCAAGCCAAAACAATCTGGAGGATAAGCCAGCTCAGTTAATCTCCACACACTTTAGGCAACGAATTATTGCTATTGGCGCAAAAAACCACGAAATTCAATCAAAAGTATTAATTGAAAGTTAGTTTTATTTTGTCGCGCTGGTGTGGCGCCAACAATTTTAGTCGATTTGCTTGAAATCGCGGGTTTAGCCTTGAAAATAGCCCTTTTATGCTCAGAATACCACAAAAGCATTAAAAAAATAAATTTTCATAAAATCATTTGTTGGATACGAATTTTCCCTAATTTCGTAAGTCTTAATTGCCGTTCTTAACAAATTTATATTAAAACAAAAACAACAAAAATGAAAAAGACTTTACTCGCTTTGACATTCGCATGTTTTGGACTGACGCAGCTTGCTACGGCCCAAACTATAGCGTTGTCGCAGAATTTTGAATCAGCAGCGATACCTGGGCTTCCTACAGGTTGGACGATGACAACTACTGGCGGTGGCCAGGGCTGGGTAACCAATTCAGGCGTTCTGAACTGGCCTCTGTATTCTATCACTCCCCATACTACTTATGCAGTAGTAGACGACGCTAACCACGCCAAAAACAATCCGGCTAAAATGGTGTCTCCAACTTTCAGTCTGGTAGGCGTTACCAACCCTTACCTTGCGTACGATTGGTTCTACATCCATGCTTGGTTGAACTCAGGTACAAAACCACACGAGCAAGCTTGGGTAGAAATTTCTTCTGACGGCGGTACTAACTATAACTTCCTGGATAGCGTTCCCGGTTTCACTTCAAGCGTTACCGACTGGGCTACTCAGTTTGTAAATCTTTCTTCAGTAAGCGCAACAGCTAACATGAAACTTCGTTTCTGCTACTCAGATCAGGGCGGCGGAACAACTTCTACAGCTGGTATCATTGGTGTTGCAGTTGATAACATCCTTGTTTACGGACAGGTTGCTAACGACGTAGCGCTTACTTCTGTAACTCCGGTTGCAGGCGCTGTTAACGATTACTTCCTTACAGGCAGCAACGCTACTTTCGGCGGTACGCTTACCAACTATGGTAGCGCGCCTATCTCTTCTATCACTGCTACTTACAAAGTAGGCACTGGAGCGGTAGTATCTAACACAATATCTGTAAGCGTTCCAGCAATGGGTACAGGCACTTTCAGCTTCTCTACTCCTTACAACGTAGCTACAGTTGGTCAGAAACCAGTTGTTATCTCTGCTACAGTTGCAGGCGAAACAAACTTTGCTAACGACACACAAACTACAGCTATCATAGGCGTTCCGTTTATGCCTAAGAAAATCATCGCTTTCGAAGAAGCTACAGGCACATGGTGCGGCTGGTGCGTTCGCGGTATCGTTTATATGGATTCTCTGTGGAGAGCTTATCCAAACGACGTAGCAGTTATCTCTGTTCACAACGGCGACCCAATGGCATCTGCTACAACTGCAGCTACTAAGTATGACGGCCTTATGGGCAATCTGGTAAGCGGCTATCCTTCAATGGTGGTTGACCGTCGTAAAACTAACGACCCAAGCGGTTGCTTCCAGGACTATGCTTCTGACCATAACTTGTTCGGCTTTGCTAACATCGGTATCACTGTAACAAACACTGGCGCTGACTATACTGCTAAAGTAAAATTGGAACCAGCTGTAACTATGGATGGCGACTATCGTCTTGAGTTGATCGTTACTGAAGATAAAGTAACTGGTACAGGCACTGGCTGGTTGCAGCACAACTACTATGCAGTTGGCGGCCCAGGTAATGCTACTCCAATGAAAACTATCGGCTACAACTTCAACACTTTGCCTACAGACATCCCAGGCGTTGAATTCCCATTCGTTGCCCGCACTACTTTGCCAGCAGACCTTACCGCTACTCCAAACGGCGTTGCAGGTAGCTTGCCAAGCCATTTGCATGTTGGTCACTTGTACACTTACGATTTCGCAACAGTTACTATCCCATCTACTTGGGTAGCTAGCAAACTGCGTTTCATCGCTATGTTCATCGACAACAACCCAACAAGCCCAACTTATGGCAACGTTCTTAACTGCGTAACTTCTACTACAGCTCCTGGTTTCACATTTATCCCAGTTGTTGGCGTATCTGATGTTAAAGCTGGTATCGCTGAAATGAAGGTTTATCCTAACCCAGCTTCTGCTGACGCTCACGTACAATTTACTTTGAACAGCGCTTCTAAAGTTCAGTTCTCTGTAATCGACGCTATCGGCCGCGAAGTAATCAGCAACGAAGCTGAGCAAATGGTTGCTGGCAACCACCAGATCAACTTTGCAACTTCAGGTTTGGCTGCTGGTATCTACCACGTTGTAGTTACTACAGAAACAGGCAAACTGACTCAGCAACTTTCAGTTGTTAGATAATCAGCAATAATATTGCTTATATAGTTCTTGCAAAGGGCTGTTCCTCACCGGAACGGCCCTTTGTTTTTTGGGGATCTACTCAGGCGCCATTCTTGTATACTATAATCCTTAAATTTGCTACTATTAATGCTGCGCATGAAAAAAGTTATCACGGTAGTACTCCTTTGCCTGTCGGCTATCGGCAGCGCCAATGCGCAGGTGGTGTTTGCCGAAGACTTTGAAGCTACCTCAGGGCTTGCGCTACCTACGGGCTGGAATCAGTCGGTAAATACAGTAGGCCCCGATTACCTGAATGGCTGGAACACAGGCGACAACCACATACTGGGGTCTATCAACTTTAAAATGTCGCCACATACGCGCTTTATAGCCGTAAACGACGATCGCTCTACCGGTTCCGACAATACCAATTCGTTCTTGGTAATGCCGCCAGTCGATTTATCGGCCGTAACCAATCCATTCCTTTCCTTTGCTTGCTGCTACCTCAATATGTCTTTTGCAGGCTATTCAGAGCAAGCCACAATAGAAATATCTGTCGATTCCGGCGCTCATTGGGTAGTAGTAGAAACACTGTCGGCCACTACTCCGGGTTGGTGGAAAAACCGCGTCGTCAATCTTGCTGCGTTCGCCGGAAGACCATCTGTTTATATCGGTTTTCGCTACAGCGACAATGCGGGTTGGGCATATGGTATAGGCTTAGACGATATAAAAGTGTTTATGCCGCCTCGGGAAGACATAAGTATTACCGCTGTAGAGCCTGCTAGCGGCAGCTACAAGAATTACGGTCTGGCTGCAGGCGCCATACCGCTAAAGGTTAGCGTGACCAACAACGGAGGCAACTATATTGGCGAGTTTGCCGTAGGGTACCAGTTCAATAGCGGCGCTATTGTTACTACTACCATTGCGCCCGTAACAATTGCGCCATTTACCACCCAAACATTTACCTTACCCGACCCTGTGCTATTGCCCGGCGCTCCCGGCGATTATCCGTTAAGGGTATGGGTAGCGCAAGCCGCCGATACCAACCATACAAACGATACCGCCGCCACAACAACGCTAACTGTTGTGCCTTTTATGCCTGTAAAAAAGCCGCTGATAGAAGAGGCAACAGGCGTATGGTGCGGCTGGTGTGTAAGGGGTAAGGTGTATATGGACTCGCTGCAAACACTGTGGGGGGGAGGTATTAGCCGTGTAGCCGTGCACAACACCGACCCTATGCAGGTAACGGCTTACGATTCGTGGTTTTCGTTGAGGATAGGCGATTACCCCAATGTGTGGATAGACAGGCGCATAATGGACGACCCCATAAATTTTGCCGCTGCAAATACCGACTTCACTACCGCTTTTGGGTTTGCCAATATTAATGCCACGGGCTCGCTTGAACTCGATGGCACGCTGACCATATATACAGAAGTGCGGCCCGCCGTGCAGATAAATCATGCCGCGCTGGCATTTATTGTTACAGAAGATTCGGTTGGAGGCATTAGCGCCGACTGGAACCAGGCCAATAATTACAGCTACCGTACCCGAAATATACCCTTTTCCGGCGGCGGCTTCGACTATAATGCAGCTACCGACCCTATTGTGGCTACACAAATGCTGTATAACCATGTAGCCCGTAGTATAACGCCTACAGTAAAAGGTATGACAGGCCTGCTGCCGCCTGTAATGAATGTAGGCGAAACTTACTATGCCAGCCACACAATACCGCTTGAGCCGCGGTGGAACAAAAATAAAATACACATAATTGCCGCGCTTATAGACAGCGTATCGGGACAAGTGTTGAACACGCAAAACTTCGATCTGCAGCCAATAGCCGCCGGTATAGCCAACGGGCAAAGCGCAACCGGAACGATTATGCTGTACCCCAATCCGGCAAATGAACAGGTTGTGGTATTTTTTGGCGCTTTACCCGCTGGCACTGCCACTATTACATGCTACGATGTGCTGGGGCGCACCGTACTACAAGCAGCGATAGATGCTGCGGCAGCCCACGAAGTAGCGCTGCCTGTATCAGGCTGGCAGGCGGGCTTATATACTATCCGGCTCCAAACAGCGGCGGGCGTTTCCACCCGTATACTGCAGGTTCAGCATTAGTCTTTCTGTTCAGCGGGGGCATTTAGTTTTTTGGCGGCTTGCTTGCTATCGGCGGCATATTGTTTGCACCATTGTTGCAGTCCGCAGGCTGCGCACTTAGGGCTGCGGGCCACACAGGTATACCGGCCATGCAGTATAAGCCAGTGGTGGGCAATAGGTAGCAGATCGGCGGGTATATTGGCCACCAGTTGCTCTTCGGCCTGTAGCGGAGTTTTGGCTTTCAGGGTAAGCCCTATGCGCGCCGACACCCGGAACACATGCGTATCTACAGCCATGCCGGGTTTGTGAAACACCACCGATACTATAACATTGGCTGTTTTGCGCCCCACTCCGGGTAGTAGCACCAGATCTTCTATATTGTCGGGCACTTCGCCGCCAAAGCGTTCCATCAACATTTTAGCCATGCCTATCAGGTGGCGGGTTTTGTTGTTGGCAAACGTTACGCTGCGCACCAGCGGTTCTACATCCTCAAACTCGGCGGCAGCAAGGCTTTCCGGTACCGGAAAACGCTCAAACAACTTGGGGGTAACTATGTTCACCCGCTTATCGGTGCATTGCGCCGACAGTATCACCGCCACCAGTAGCTCGTACGGATTGGTATAGTGTAGTTCCGTTTCAGCATTGGGCATGTTTTGCTTAAACCATTGTATTATGCCCTGGTAGCGTTCTTTACGTGTCATGGCGTATCGGGTATTATCACTGCAAGTAACGCAACATTATGCCAACTAACAAATAAACCGCAGACCTTAGCTTTATGGAGCGATAGCAATAAGATATTGCGTATATATGCAATACTTATAGCGGCATAGCGGTAATATTTGGCTGTTTGGCCATCCTTGCCCACAGCGGTCGCGCTATTACAGCCTATTACCCGTAATTTTGCCGCTCAAACTTCTGAAACTCGATTTATGCAAACTAAAAGACCTCAGGACACGGCGGTAATCATGTCGGAACTGGTGTTGCCCAACGACACCAACACTCTGGGCAACCTGATGGGCGGTAAACTGATGCACTGGATGGACATTGCAGCGGCAATATCGTCTATGAAGCATTGCAACTGTCCGGTTGTTACGGCATCGGTAGATAATGTGTCGTTTTCTAACCCCATAAAACTGGGCAATCTGCTAACGATAGAGGCTAAGCTCACCCGCTCGTTCAACACATCTATGGAAGTGTACCTAAGGGTTTGGGGAGAAGACCTGTCGGCGCAATACAAATACCTGTCTAACGAGGCTTACATGACGTTTGTAGCGCTCGACCCCAACGGCCGTCCGCGCAAGGTGCCCGAACTGGTACCGGAAACCGACTGGGAGAAAAAAATGTACAATGGCGCGCTACATCGCAGGCAGTTGAGGTTGATATTGGGAGGAAAAATGAAAATAGAAGATGCCGGCGAGCTGCGCGCGTTGTTTATCAACGACGAAATATAATTAATGTATTTTAGCAATAGCGGCTAAGGCGGCACAGCTTTAAAAGGTTGCTTTCCGCTATATTTGCATTGGCCATTACCGGCTACTAAAGGTAAAAAAGTCTGTAAAAATCATGGTATTAGATCGTAAAGTGTCGCCCGCCATCCACGATGCGGTAGATTTTGAATATAAGTTGCCGCCCATCAATCAGCAATCGCTTGATAATGGCTTGCCAGTATACTGGCTCGATGCAGGCGTGCAGGATGTGGTACAGATAGACTGGATTTTTCCGGCGGGCCTGTGGTACGAGCAAAAAGCATCTGTGGCGCAGGCTACGGCAGCATTGTTGCGCAACGGCACATCTAAATACACATCCGAGCAGATACACGAGTCGCTGGAGTTTTACGGAGCCCAGCTCAAAGCAACCGCCGGCAACGATTATGCTACCGTAACCCTGTATTCGCTGACGCGCCACCTGCCCGCGCTGCTGCCTATGGTATACGAGATAATTACCGACGCTACCTTTCCGGAGCGCGAGGTAGAGATACACAAACGCAACGCCATACAAAAATTGCTGGTAAACCTGCGTCAGTGCGATTTTGTAGCCAACCAGCGTATAGATGCGCTGCTTTTTGGAGAAGACCATCCCTACGGACGGTTTTCGAGAAAAGAAAAAATGGAAGACATTCAGCGCGACGATCTGCTTACTTTTTACCGCAGCAACTACAATCTGGCCAATGCGCGCGTGTTTATGGGCGGCAAAGTATCTGAGCGCGAAGTTGGCTACCTGAACGATGTATTTGGGAAAATAACGCTCAATAAAACCGAATTGCCGCTACTCGAATTTCCGCCCGCCCCTAAGGCGGCCCGCGAGCACAGGATTATAAACGACCCCAACGGTGTACAAGGAGCCATACGCATAGGCAGATTATTCCCTAATCGCCATCATCCAGATTATACGCCCATGGTAGTGCTCAATACGCTGTTTGGCGGCTACTTCGGTTCGCGGCTCATGAGCAACATACGCGAAGACAAAGGATATACCTATGGTATATATTGCTCGCTTGCGCCAGAAATAAACGGAGGCTCGCTGACCATAACCACCGAAACCGGCAGAGATGTGGTAGAAAACGCCATTAAAGAAGTATATACAGAAATGGAAATTTTGTGTCAGGATGAAGCCGACGATGAGGAGCTGCTGCTGGTAAAAAACTACCTGCTCGGCGGGCTGCTCGGCGACCTCGACGGACCTTTCTCGATTCTTCAACGCTGGAGAACGCTTATCCTCAACGGCTTTACCGAAACGCAGTTCAATAACAATATCAATATCTACAAGAATATTACTGCCAAAGAGCTGAAAGCGCTGGCGCGTAAGTATTACGACCCAAAAGATTTTTATGAGGTTGTGGTAATATAACTGGCAGTGCAATGAAGCAAAAAGCGCAATACTCCTGAAATAAGGGTATTGCGCTTTTTGCATTTTTTGATGTCTATGCCTACATTTTCTCTATCAGATAAACCAACACCGGAAAGTGATCGCTGTAGCCATTATCCCACTGCTGGGTAACGGTGAAAGAGCGGTGTGGCAACCCTTTGTAAGGGCCAATTTTATTGACCAGAAAGTCGCGCTTAAAAATTTCCTGCTTGTAGTAAGCCCATTTACCGTTTTTATTGCTCAGTAGCGCTCCGCTCACCATTATCTGATCTATCAGATTCCACTCACCACGAAATATCTCTGTGCCAATGCCCTTTTTATACACATTATACCATGGGTTGTATATGTTGGTATCGCTTACATCGGCGCGGTCGGCCTTGGCCTGCAACACTTCTGTTATGCCCTCGCTGTTGGGGTTGTCGTTGAAGTCGCCCATTAGTATTATTTTGGTTGCCGGATTTACAGCTTTCAGCGAATCTACAATGCGCTTATCTACCGATGCCGCTAGGCGGCGGCCCGGTGCGCTTGCAGCTTCTCCGCCCGATTTAGACGGCCAGTGATTGACGAGTATATGCACGGTATCGTCGGCCAGCGCTGCGCACACATGCAGCACATCGCGGGTAGGACGTTTGTAGTCAAGTTGTTCGGTAGGCACGCGTATCGGCTCGGCCGATAGTACTTTCAGGTACTTGGGGTTGTACAGCATAGCTGTGCTTATACCGCGTTCGTCGGGGGTGTAAAACCAAACGTACTGATAATGGCGATTAGCTATTTCGGGTTGGGCTATCAGGTCTTTCAGCACATTATCGTTTTCTATTTCTGCTAGTCCTATTATAGCGGGGCCATCGGGCGTTACGTCTGTCCCCATTTGTTTGAACACAGTAGCTATGTTATGCAGCTTAGCCTTGTATACATCGCTGGTATAGCGGTAGGCGCCATCGGGGGTAAAGTCTTCGTCCTTTTTATTGGGGTCGTTTATGGTGTCAAATAGGTTTTCGCAGTTGTAAAAGCCTATTGCGGCTACCTTATACTGACCTTGCGCCTGCGCATCAGGAGCCTGCAGAGCGACCGCGCACATCATGGCCGCCCTAAAAAAACGCTTAAAAATCATGAGCAAACTTTGTGCAAAGAAATTGAATACCT
>CAZLPE010000067.1:6894-19487 GCA_964561325.1 uncultured Flavipsychrobacter sp. | reverse complement strand
CGTTGTAAAAGAGCTTTTTATTCACCCCGTTTTTCATTGGGAGTGCAAAGGTAGGGAAGCAAACCTTAGCCACAAAATAAAAATCCCACTCTTTTGCAAAAAACCAGTCAAAAAGCACTCAGACAACCACATTAAATCAAAACGAACAACTAAACAACTTATCATCAACCAACTACAAAACGAAATCTAAAAACATATACGCCATATATATACCCGTGCGGCAACCGAACTATAGCAAATTTCATGTCACCACCCTGCCATTGCGCCTGAAAAGCCATTATTCCAACTGATTTGCAAGCTGATTTACAATAAACTTAGGGCTAAACACTGCGTTATAGCTACCTAATATGCCCAATAAAGTTGTAGCTTAGATTTGCAAATCACCCTCGCTATGCGCCGCCCTACCAAATTATGGTTGTTATTTATTGTCTGTATTATGTGGTACGGGCCAATATTCAGCCAAAATATACCTACCCCGCTGCCGCCAGATCTGTACATTGATGTAAGGAGCGACATGAAGCAGTATACCAACTACGTAGTTCCGTGCATAGATTGGCTGCATGACGCCCCGCTTAATGTAAATAAAAAGGAACGCGCCCGTATTGAGGATTTTGTGCTGTCGTGGCTCCAGCGCAACCCGGATATAAATATCAGCATGCCGGGATATTCTATGAAGTTCAATGGTATTAATGGCGAGCTTTTGTATCAATTTATGGAAGGGTGGATAAAATACACCTTACAAACGCACGATGCTAATGTAAATAACTGCACAATTGCAGGCATAAAGAGCATGTTGTCGTTTTATACAACCGGCAAAGCGGTGGGTCTTGGCAAAATTACTTATCTGGACAATTTAGCGAACATTGCCAAAAACGACGGCCTAAACGCACTCTTAGATACGTCTGCCGGAGCGAAAAACACTTATTTATTTCTGGACGAGCTACCGGCGAAACAGCAATTCAAACACGAGGAAAATTATTTCAGCTTTCACTTTTACTGCATACACCTCATCAACCCACGGGCTATACGGTACAGATATTTACTACAAGGGTACTACGACCAATGGATAGAAACAACCGATGGGTCGGTTACCTATCCACGCTTACCACCCGGCGCATACACATTCAGAGTACAGGCTACAACTGCTAAAAACTTTGAAAAAGCGATTGAGAGCAGCTATGCATTTACTGTAGCCAGTCCTTTCTGGCAAGAGTACTGGTTTTTAACCTTGGTTGGGGCGGCATTGTTGGCTTTGGGTTACTCATTAATCAAGATGCGCGAAAACAACCTCCGCAACATTGCAGAACTCCGCCAAAAACGAATTCTGTCTGAATACGAGCACTTAAAAAGTCAGGTAAATCCGCATTTCTTGTTCAATAGCCTCAATACGTTGGCTCATCTTATAGAAATAGATCAGAAAACTGCAATAGAATACACAGAAAACTTATCGCGTTTGTATCAAAACATACTCACTTACCACGACAACGATCTTGTATCGCTATCTCAGGAAATGATTATTCTGGATAACTATCTGAGTATACAAAAAGGAAGATTTGGCAATGCCCTAAAAATGATTGTAGACATACAACCTGAATTGATGCGTACAAAAAAAATAGTGCCTCTTGCTTTACAACTTTTGTTGGAGAACGCTATAAAACACAACATTGTTTCTGCCGCAGATCCATTGGTCATCAATATAACAGCCAACGAACACGTGATAACGGTGCGCAACAAAATGCAACCCAAACTAAGCAAAGAAAAAGGCGAGGGCGTTGGGCTGATAAATATTACAAAACGCTACGGCCTCCTCACTGACCGGCTTGTGAAGTATGGAGTAGAAAACGGAGAATTTGTTGTAACACTACCGTTACTTTGATGAAAAGCAATTGAAGCAATCCAGTAAGAAGGCAAATCAATTTATCTGCGCCTGATAATTTGCATTTCTTCCTATTTATTACAGAAATTTGTTTCACCTAATATTCCGTGCGCTTACCTCATCTGAGTCTATCGATGTGTAGTAACCGCAATTTTTTTGAACTCTATAAAAACCATCAAAAAATGAAAATTGTACTGATTGAAGATGAACACCCTGCGCGAGCCCGCATAGCAAGCCTATTAAAGGAAATAGTACCTAATACTGAAATAATTGCCACACACGAAACGGTAAAAAACGCAACCGCTTGGTTTTCGGTAAATGCCATGCCCGACCTGGTGATTATGGATGTGCAACTGGCCGATGGCACGGCATTCGATCTGCTGAAAGTGGCTGCCATTGATTGCCCTATAATATTTACAACCGCCTATTCAAAATTTGCTGTAGATTCATATAAAGCAACA
Organism: uncultured Flavipsychrobacter sp.; assembly: GCA_964561325.1. Classification (GTDB taxonomy): domain Bacteria; phylum Bacteroidota; class Bacteroidia; order Chitinophagales; family Chitinophagaceae; genus Nemorincola. The sequence continues at coordinate 17,150 of CAZLPE010000067.1, read as the reverse complement.
ACAATCGACTATCTGCTAAAGCCGGTGAAAAAGATTGAGCTGCAACAGGCGTTGCAAAAGCTAACGAGGTTCAAGCAAATATTTGAGAAAACAGCTCAACCAGAACAAAGAGAAACCGCGACAAAACCAGCAGAATACAAAAAGAGGTTTATTATTCGTTTTGGCGAACACATCAAAACACTGGATGTAGACCAGATATCTTATTGTACCAGCGAGAATAAAAACACCTATGCCCGATCTTTCGACGGACAAAAACATCCTATGGACTACAATCTGGATGCGCTGGAACTAATGCTCAACCCTCAGAATTTCTTTAGAATTAACCGACAGTACCTTATTAATCTAAAGTCGATCGACGAAATGAAGATATACACCAAATCGCGCGTGCTGGTGAAGCTCAATCCACCGGTAAAAGAGCCGCCGATAGTAAGCTCTGAACGCGCTGCCGATTTCAAACTATGGCTGGCTGGCGAACTACCGCTTTAGCGATGCAATTAGTATAGCTTTCTTGCCTGCGCTCTAATCGTAGGTATACTTTTTCTCTTCAAATACAGATGGTCTTTACTGCATAATTACTACAATACCAGTAGCGCGGCTACTGTTTTATCAGTTTTTAATCCCGTTTTAGCCACTCAAAAAGCGGCCTTGTCGTATTTCTTGTAAATACTTGTAATGATTTACGCACATTTACAAAATTTTACTACATTTACCCTAAATACAAGTATATACATCTATTTAGCAGCATATTCTTACGATCACAGCCCCAATAAAGCCAACTATCAAAACATTGTTGAACAAAACATTAAATCCTAAAAAATGAAGAAAAAAATTATCCTCTTACCATTTCTTTGCGCGCTATTCTACGTAGTGCTATCAAGCTATTCGTCGGGGCCGGGATTGTCTGGCGCCGGCGACCTTACCGGCGCTACCGGAAGCGCCGGTTGTAGTTGCCACGACGGTTCGCCAACTACCTCAACAACTGTACAAATCCAGCTGGACTCTGCGGGTGTTCAGGTATTTAAGTATGTACCGGGCAACTCGTATACCATCAGGCTTACCGGCACGCAAACGAGCGGATCGTTTACGCTGCCCCGCTTCGGCTTCCAGTTGTCGGCGGTTGTCAGCGGTAGCACTACCAATGCAGGTACGCTATCTGCGCCATCGGGCACGCATATAGGCACATATAGCTCTATTAGAATTGTGGAGCATAACTCTGCCATAGCAGCCACTACAGGCACAGGCGGAGCGGGCACCACCTATGTAATGAATGTTCCCTGGACTGCGCCAACTGCGGGCACCGGTTGCGTAAAGTTTTTCTCTACATTGATGTCTGTAAACTTCAATGGCAACAATTCGGGTGATAAATGGAACAATACATCTTACTCTATATCTGAACAAGTACCGGCTATAGGCGGTACTACCACAGTATGCGTGGGCGGCACAACAACGCTTACAGAAACCGCTACTTGCGGAACATGGGCAAGCAGCAACACCGCAATAGCTACAGTTGGCTCTACATCGGGCGTTGTTACGGGCGTTTCGGCGGGCACTGCTGTTATCACCTACGGGCTAAACCCCGGCAATTATGCCGTTGCAACAGTAACGATTAATCCTGCGCCAACCGCAATTTCAGGTACAACATCGGTATGCCAGGGACAGACAACCAACCTTGTAGATATTTATCCCGGCGGCACATGGCAAAGCAGCAATTCAGCAATAGCTACTATTGGTTCTACCACAGGCTTAGTGACTGGCGTATCTGCCGGCACGGCCACTATGAGTTACATCCTCACCTCTACAGGCTGCAGGGCCACTACCACCTTTACAGTGCTTCCGCTACCTGCCGCTATATCTGGAGGGCTGAACGTATGTCTTTCGGGCAGTTCGGCTGCTACCGACGCAACACCCGGCGGTTTCTGGACAAGCAGTAACACTGGCGTAGCTACCATAGGCACATCATCAGGCATTATAACAGGGGTATCGCTGGGCACAACTACCATCACCTACCAGCTAAGCACCGGATGTTTGGCTACTGCTGTAGCTACAGTAAACCCGCTGCCCGGCCCTATTTCGGGCACAACCAGCGCTTGCCCCGGCAACAGCACAACGCTTACAAACAGCGGCGGCGGAACCTGGAGCAGCAGCAATACGGGTATAGTAACTATAGGTTCTACCACGGGTGTAGCCACTGCCGTAAGCTCGGGTACAGCGATAATAACATACGCATTGCCGGGCACGGGCTGCGCTTCATTGGTTACTTATACGGTTCACCCATTGCCTGCTGCTATCAGCGGTAGTTCATCGGTTTGCCTTGGCGCCGCCACCACGCTAACCGATGCCGGCGGAGGCACATGGAGCAGCAGCGCGAGCGGTATAGCCTCCATTGGTTCAACCACAGGTATAGTAACAGGCGCTGGCATCGGCACGGCTACTATTACCTATACGTTGCCTACTACTGGCTGTATAGCTACGGCGCCCATAACTGTCAATCCTCTACCTTCTGCTATCACCGGTACTACAAACGCCTGCATAGGCGCCACTTCAGCGCTGGCCGATGCAACCGCGGGTGGAACATGGGCGAGCAGCGATGGCGCATTAGCATCTATAGATGGTACGGGTACTGTTTTTGCCATAGGCGCAGGCGCAGTAACAATAACCTATACGCTGCCTACAGGCTGCTATACTACTACAGCATTTACCATCAATCCGCCGCCTACAAGTATTACGGGTACTGCCGCTGCTTGCGTGGGCGCAACAACCACGCTTAGCAACGCTACCGGCGGCGGTACATGGATAAGCGCCAACACGGCAGTAGCTACCGTAGGGTCGCTTACGGGAGTGGTAACAGGAGTAACATCTGGCGCCACTACTATTACCTACCGCTTGGCCACTACCGGCTGCTATACAACTACAAATATTTTTATCAATCCATTGCCGTCGGCTATTGGCGGGAGCACAAGCCTTTGTCAGGGCGCTACTACAACGCTAACCAATTCTGGCGGAGGCACATGGAGTAGCGGCAGTACGGGCATTGCTACCATTGGGTCGACAACCGGCTTGGTATCTGGCTTATCTGCAGGTACGGCGGTTATTACTTACACGCTACCAACTACTGGCTGCAAAACAACAGCTATAGTAACGGTAAACCCTTTACCATCTGCAATTGCTGGAGTTACCAACGCTTGTATAGGCGCCACTTCTGCATTAAGTAATACCGGCGGCGGAACATGGACAAGCAGCAACGCTAATGCGACTGTGGGTTCTACTACAGGAATTGTAACGGGCGTAACTGCGGGAACATCAATTATAACGTATACTCTTCCCGGCACAGGATGTCGCACTACTACCGTATTTACAGTAAATCCGTTACCTGCTGCAATCAGCGGCACAACAACCGTTTGTCAGGGATCTACCACATCGCTCACTGCTACTGGCGGTGGAACGTGGACCAGCGGCAACACTGCTGTGGCCACAATAGGTAGCTTAACTGGCTTGGTTACTGGACTCTCCGTAGGTACATCTGTAATAACCTATACTATTGCCACTGGCTGCAGCCGCACGGCTACCGTCACTGTCAACCCACTACCCGCTGCCATAACCGGGCCTTCAAGCATCTGTCTGGGTCTGGGCGGTATATACACCAATACAGGCGGTGGAACATGGAGCAGCAGCAATACCGGAGTGGCCACTATTGGTTCGGCAACCGGACTTGTTAACACCATTGCTGCCGGTACAAGCACAATTACCTACAGATTGCCTACGGGCTGTATTACTACACAAATACTTACTGTTAACCCACGCCCAGCAATTGGCGGACTCACCTCTATTTGTGCGGGCCTTACAACCACGCTTACCAATACCGTATCGGGCGGCACATGGATAAGCGGCGCTACCGGAATAGCCACTATTGGCTTGAGTACGGGAGTACTGTCTGCTATTACCGCTGGTACAACTATAATTACCTATACAACGCCGGCAGGCTGTATTGCTACATCTACCGTAACGGTTGTTTCGGGTCCCGGCCCTATAGCGGGCAACACCAATGTTTGTCTCGGCGGAACATCGGCGCTTACTAACAGCGGAGGCGGAACTTGGACGAGCAGCGCACCTGCTATTGCCAATGTGGGGCTTACTAGCGGCGTAGTGGGCGGCATAGCGCTGGGCACAGCTACCATTTCTTACTCATTGGGCACTGGTTGCGCAGTAACTACAGTTGTCACTGTTACACCTGCGCCCGCGGCTATAACCGGAACAGCCAACGTATGCGAAGGACTTACTACTACCCTCGCCGACGCTACGGCGGGCGGCACATGGAGCAGCAGCAATGCTAATGCTACTGTGGACGCTACCACCGGCATTGTAACCGGCGTTACCGCTGGCGTATCGGTTATCAGCTATATTATTCCTTCGGGTTGCTATGCAACGCGCACCGTGACCATCAATGCAACTCCGGCGGCTATAGGCGGCACATTGGCGGCTTGCGTAGGCGGAACCACCACGCTCACCAACACCATATCTGGCGGTCGCTGGACCAGCGGCAGCACACTGGTGGCAACAATTGGGTCTGCTTCAGGCACAGTTAGCGGACTTGCTGCCGGCACATCTACCATTAGCTACACGCTTTCTACCGGTTGTATGGTTACCGATATTGTTACCATCCATCCATTACCTGCTGCAATTACCGGAGCGCCCACAGTTTGCGTTGGGGCGACTACCACCTTCACCGATGCCACACCAGGCGGCGTGTGGAGCAGCAGCGCTACGCTAACGGCAGATGTAGACGGCTCGGGCAATGTAACCGGTATAGCCGCAGGCGCTGCAACTATTACGTATACGCTCGGCACTGGCTGTATAGCTGTACGCACAATCACAGTAAATCCGCTACCCGGAGCTATTGCAGGAACAACCACCCTATGTGCAGGCCAGACAACTACGCTTACTGATGCGGGCGGCGGCACATGGAGCAGCGGGACTACCGGTGTGGCGATTATAGGATCTGCAACAGGCGTAGCGCTCGGCGTTGCCGCAGGTACTGCCGATATCACCTACACACTACCTACAGGCTGCATGACTTCTACAATTATCACTGTCAATGCTACACCTGCGGCCATTACCGGCGCACTCAGCGCATGCGTAGGTTCCACATCTACGCTTGCCGATGCTACCACCGGCGGCGTATGGAGCAGCAGCAACGCTAATGCTACCGTTGGCTCAACAAGCGGCATAGTAACAGGAGTTACTGCCGGCACAAGCGTTATTACCTATCGCCTCGGCACAGGATGTATTGCTACAGCATTGTTTACCACCCATCCGCTACCGGCGGCTATAACAGGCGCGCCTAGCGTTTGTGTAGGTCTTACAACTGCGCTCAGCACAACCACAACCGGAGGAACATGGAGTAGTTCAAGCGCGCTGACCGCAACCGTAGGTTCTGCTTCCGGTATTGTTACCGGCGTTGCCGCGGGCACAGCCATTATCACTTATGCCCTACCTACCGGTTGCCAAACAACTGCAATTATCACCGTTAACCCGCTGCCAGCAGCAATAGCAGGAACAACCACAATATGCGCAGGCGCTATAACAACCCTTACCAATACCACTACCGGCGGATCGTGGACAAGCGGAGCGCCGGCCATAGCGACCATCGGCTCATCGAGCGGACTTGCAACGGGCATTGCCGCCGGCACAGCTACTGTTACCTATGCGCTACCTACGGGCTGTATTGCCACAACCGTATTAACTGTAAACGCAGCGCCTTCGGCTATAGGAGGTACAACCGCTCTGTGTCTGGGCGCCACAACTACGCTGAGCAACAGCGTATCGGGCGGCACATGGAGCAGCGGCAGCACAGGCGTTGCCACTATTGGCTCTACCAGCGGCGTAGCTACAGGTGTTAGCGTAGGCACATCAACTATCACCTACCAATTACCAACCGGCTGTTCTGCTACAACGGTTGTAACGGTTCGTCCATTGCCCGCAGCAATAGGCGGCGCTCTTGTAGTTTGCGTAGGCGCAAATACCACGCTGACCAACACAGTTGCCGGCGGCGCATGGAGCAGCGGCGCTACGGGCATTGCTACCATAGGTTCTGCCACAGGCATTGCCACAGGCGTTAGCGCAGGCACAGCCATCATTACTTACACATTGCCTACAGGCTGCGCAGCAACGGCTACGCTGAGCGTAAACCCACTACCAGTAGCCGGAACAATTAGCGGACCAACCACCTTGTGCGCTGGCAGCAACATAACCCTGACCCCATCTGTAACGGGCGGTAGCTGGACAAGCAGCAATACGGCTGTAGCAACCGTAGCCGGCACAAGCGCTGGTAGGGTAACGGGCGTGGCGGCGGGTATTGTAACCATTACTTATACCGTAACCAACAGTTGCGGCTCGGCTAATGCTACATACATAGACACCGTAATAGCGCTGCCAACTGTAGACACTATACTGGGCGCCGATAGCGTATGCGAAGGCGACACCATCCATTTGTTCAACCCATCGCTGGGCGGCGAATGGAGCAGTAGCAACACTGCAATTGCCACTGTTGGCAGCACAGGTATTGTTACTGGCGTTGCTTCGGGTATAGATACTATACGTTATGCTGTTACCACATCTTGCGGCACAGCCACAGCACGACTGGTAATAAAGGTAAAAAGCCATGCAGAATGTTATGTAAGCGTAGCCCCTACCCCGGCAGCATTGGCTGACATAGCCATTTACCCCAACCCATCAAACGGTATTTTTACTATAGAAATACCCGCAACAGAACAGGGCGCAACCATAAGCGTGTATGATATAACTGGCAAAACAATATCCCAAACCGTAACCGACGACCGGCAACCGCATAATGTAACCCTAAACCTATCTGCATATGCAGCAGGCAGCTACATAGTGCGCATAAATGCCGGCAATAGCAGTTACCGGCAGAAAGTGGAAATTGTGAAGTAACGGATATTGATTCCTATTTTTCAGAAAAAGCTGTCTCGCATTGCGGGGCAGCTTTTTTGTTTGAGGGAAAATGTAGGTACGCCCGATAACATTCGATGCCTACTGCATCGGAATCATACTTCACCCATGACTATAAACGTTTGATGCCTACAGCATCATTACTTCGGGGAAATTGCATTGCCTTGGTTTTACCTATTGCAATAGGTCCAATTTGAGTAATAGAACAAAATATATGCCTGCATGACTTTACGGAAATTTCACTAATTTCATGAAGATGAAATTACTGCTACTATTATTTTGTTCCTGCCTGTTAAGTCTATCTACAAAATGCCAAATAGCTGTTCTCCGTTCTAATATATACCCTAATAAAGCGACATTATGCTTACCCAACCCCATATCAGTAGTTGTAAAAGGTATTAGTTCAAATTCTATTTTCCTAAAGACAAATAATGGCAATATTGAAGATGACACATATAGTAGCAAGAGCAACTATCTATATTACCCAAAGACATCGGGTAAATCAATGATTTATATTTATAAAAAAAGCAAAAAGCCAAAACTTATAGACAGCACTGTGATATATATAGATAGAATACCGGTAAACAGACCAAGATTTGCATATGCTCAAAGTGGACTATTAACACAATCGGCTGTGTTGAGCCAAGTGGGGCTGGATGGACAAATGGAGGAAATATGTAGCGGCAAATTCCACATTGCAAAATATACGATAACTGTAAGTAGACATAATATAGTGATTTTTGACAGAACTGTTGAAGGCGCTGAAATAGACTCCATTTCACACGATTTTTTCTATAATCTGCAAAATGGAGATTCCTTAGTATTTAGAGAAATAGCGATAAGAGATTGCGACAATACAATAAGGAGCTTACCATCAATAGCGTTTGCCATAACCGATGCTTATGAATACACTATAATCAATGGGGTAACGGATACAATAATGGTTACAAACCCCATTACCGGTGCTGATGAAATAAGGATTCAGCACTTCAAACGAGTCCGAGCAAAATAGACTGAAAATTCTTTACTTTAGAACAACAACCATTGTTATCCAGCCGAATCTCTTGCGATAGCTATTTTGCGCAAAATTCGCACTTTTAGTTATTTAGGTAGTGGGTGAAAGAAAACACCAATATGCTCAGTTCTGCTGCTTAAATAATTGTGCGTTAAAGTTTCCCCCCTCTCTTAACCTCCACCCTTTGCTGGCCTCCTTGATTTATATAGTGGGAGAAACTCACAGTATATAATCTGCGTGAGTATCGCAAAGTACCGCAAATAGTGGAAACTCTGCGAAGACGGAAAAGGAATAAGTTGATATGCATGGCCTTATTTTTATGTAGGTTATTGGTCAACGTCGGCGTTGTTAGACGTTATACAACTTCAAAACACAAAACTACTACAACTTGTATGCGCATTTTATTGTTTCTCTTTTATCTGGCAACATTTTTAATTGAAAATTAATATCTATTGATGCTAATTTGAAGTTATTGCAATGTATTGGTAGAAAAGCTTTGTGGGCTACAGGAAACGGGTTATATTTACCTAAAATACTTACTTATGAAAAAATTTACTTTTTTGAAAGCGGCCTTTGTTGGTTCGCTATTTTTGGCAGGAAACGCTAATGCCCAAATGGTTAGCGGTGATGTGTTTCTGAAAGGCAGATATGTGGAAGTGGGCATTGGGCACTTGGGTTATTATGGCTCCGATAATGCAGCACCAACCGGCTACCACCCACATACAAGCACAAAGGTTGGGTTCGTTGCAGACCCCGACATGGATGGCTGGGCGACTGGAACACCCGCATATATGGGCGATTATTTTTTGCCAGGCTCCCCTTTCGAAGGATGGATGCTACAGGTAGACGGCCCCCGTTGTCAAGGGTACAATACCGGTAGTTCTACAAGTTCTTTGGTTTGCTCTGCGGGCGGAGTTGGCTCAGGCGCCAACCTCTCCTACACAACCTCCGGTAGCAAAGTAATAGGCACGTGGCAAGGGGTAATAGACAGCGTTCAGCTCACCCAAATTACTACTCTGGATATTAACAACCTTTACTTTACCGTTAAAATTGTATTGACCAATCTGGGCATTTTGCCTAAAGACGACCTATATTACCTACGTTCTGTAGATGCCGATAATGACCAAACTTGGCCGGGCGGCTCATTTTCTAATAACAACAAAATTGAAGCGCAGATGCCAGACAGTGCAGCTTCTATAGTTACGGCTACTGGAACCAGCACTACAATGCCAACCCTGTCAATGGGTACTTCTGACACCAATTCGAGGGCATTGATTTATGGGTCATGGGGCATGACTGTTTCGCAAAATTTGGCGGCCGTTTACAACCGAACTTATGGTGCTTTCTATACTGCTGGCGTTAACTATCCAGGCGATGTAGGTATAGGTCTGGTGTTCCATGTTGCGCACCTTGCATCGGTTGATAGTGCTGGCGACAGCACCTACCGCACCACCGCTGAGTATGCGTTGCACCCTAAAAACACGGCTTCATTCACTTATTTCTTTGCGTTTGGTAGACAAGGACTCGATTCGGCCCTAAAGGCTACCGCTTACACACATACGCTACCTTTGGCTGTAAACAATGTAAATGCACAGTCGATTAATGTGTTTCCTAACCCAGCCCAAAACACTATTAATATAGATGGTCTTAATGCCGACGACAACTTGGCGCTTTACGATATGATGGGTCATCAAATCAATGTTTCTTGGTCTGTTAGCCATGCTGGCCTTAGCGCATTCCCTATGAGTGGCATATCGGTGGGCAATTACATATTGTTGGTAACCGATGCGCACGGTAATGCCCGCTTGCGCACACCCGTAAGGAAATTATAATACACAAGTGTTTAAACAAAGAGAGCGGCGGTTTATTCCCGCCGCTCTCTTTGTTTTGTTACCTGCCCATTGCTACAGTCATTATTACGAATTTTATAACAATTATTACCAATTGATGTTCCTTGCTCGGGCGATGTCTAAAGAATTTCAATCAGTTCAAATAGCTCTCCTTTAAGCGATGTATATTTTTCTACTAACCGCTTGAATTGCTTTTTGAAATGAGCCGTAATTTCAACTCTATAACTCATTTAAAAAATCTCTCGCAGATTGAAGTTGTATTTTCCCTTCATTAGCCAACACTACTTCCTCAGCTGATGCTCTCAACTCCTTTAGAAATTTTGATTTCGTAGGGCTCAGAGTTTCTGCTTTTACAAACGAAAAGCTATTGAGCAATTGCATCATAAACTCCGGCTTACTGTCTTCGATTTCCAATAGTAATTTCA
>CAZLPE010000067.1:0-6794 GCA_964561325.1 uncultured Flavipsychrobacter sp. | reverse complement strand
TGTTACTAAAAGTAAAAGTGCATATTGATACCTGCGTTTATGTTATCGAGACCAATGCCCCATGACCGCAAACCGCTTGCTGAATAATTATCGGTGGTTACGGTGGCTTTCTGACTTACAGGCGCATTCCAGGTTTCGGTAACTATCGAGCCTTTGCCGTTTGATGAATAACCAAGCGTATAGCCCATTTCGCCGCCCAATGACAGTTTAGGAGCTATAAAATACTCTACTCCTGCAAAAGCGCGAGCGCCAAAAAGGAACATTGTACCTGTATTGTTTTCTAAAATGCGCGATGAAGAATAGGCCGAAGAACTGGTACCGAAGTCGGTAGTAGACATCGGGCTGTTGTAGTTTACGTCAAACGCATTGCCATAAGTATATTTTTTCTGACCGCCTGCAAAACCCAGCAATGCCTCTGCGCCATACACGCCCTGCACCCTACCCGTGCCTCTACGCTTTTCTATACCTAAACCCAGCAACACAGACGTAGTTGTAGAACTCATTTTATCTTCGGTATACATCGGGTTCAGCGGGTCGGGCGTTGGCGTGCTTTTCAATACGGCATTCCTGTAGTCTACTGAGCCCATATTTACCTGAAAACGCGCTCTATAAGCATAGCTCGACGATTTCATATACTTACCTGTTACGGCCATGCCGCCCAACTGACCTATTGCAAAAGCATTGGCTCCGTTTGCGGGACCAAAAGCAGGCGCGCTGTTGGCAGTGCTGCCATTAGCTATATTGCCCAAATAACTGAAAAAGCTTGTAGCCGATACGCCAATTGCCCATTCGCCGGCCTGGGGCAATGCCTCATGACCATGTATTGTTTTAAAGCTTAACGCTTTGTCTGATTTGGTTGTAGGTTCTGCGGTTTGCGAAAATGCCGGGCTACTTATTGCCGCGGCCAAAAATATAAAAAGTATTTTTTTCATTATATAAAGTTGTAGGAGTAATAAAATTTGGATGATGTAAAAAAATGAACAACTGAACTGATACCATGCCTGATAGCCAAGCGTGCCCTACGAGCGAATCGTTCGGGCTATATCATTAGTTGTGGGTATAGTCTATACGCTGTGTCTTATCGTCATTGTTTTCCACAGGTATAATTATAGTCGCTGTTGATTTATAGGTTCTGTTGAAGGTGTATTCTTCACCGGCCGAATCCTTTTTCAAATCGTGCGTAAATGTTACGGGCTCAATATGCACCGCCGCCATTTTAAATTTAGACACATCAACCGTTAGGCTGTATTTGCCATCGGCATCTACAGTGGCCGTGTAATACTTAGGCAGATAGGGCGTTGCCGAATCGCCGGTATAATACAAAAACTCTTTCGAGTCTATCCAGGCTTTTATTTGAGTGCCAGCCGGAGCGTATTGTGTGTCGGCCCCAGACGATGTCTCGTCGGTAGTAGCCCATGCGTAACCAGATATTTTCGCTGTACCCAAATTAGCTAACTGATCGTGATTGGAATAGGAACCTTTCGTACAGGAAAAGAACAGCGTTGATGCGGTTACCAATAACGCGCCTACCGGTAAAATAACTTTCTTCATAAGTAAATGGTGTTTTAAAATTTGCTGCAAAGGTACTTTGTTTTCATCGCTAAAAATAAAAATAAATGAAAAACAACGCCATAGACATGCAACATTATTTATATAAATAAAATACCACAATGTCATATAGCATACAGCTATTATTGACATTGTGGTACAGATGCAGATGCAGATGTAGCCTAACTAAACAAGAATGCTATATCATCCTTGGTCAGGCGTTTCATCATTGCAGTATCATCGCTTACCAGGTCGGCGGCAAGGGCGCGCTTATGCTCTTGTAGTTGCAGCATCTTTTCTTCCAGCGTGTCTTTGCATATCAGCCTGTAGGCAAAAATGTTCTTCGTTTGTCCTATACGGTGCGTCCGGTCTATGGCTTGTTGTTCCACAGCAGGGTTCCACCATGGGTCTACAATATATACATAGTCGGCGGCAGTAAGGTTAAGACCTATACCGCCTGCTTTGAGCGATATAAGAAACACTCTGCAATCGGGATTATTCTGAAATTCCTGAATCGCATCTTCGCGCTCGCGCGATGTGCTGCTACCGTCGAAATAAACATAGTTGATACCTTCAGCCTCCAGTTTTGCACGTATCAGCCCCAGCATACCTAAAAACTGAGAGAACACCAGCGCTTTGTGCTCGCCTATGTTCTCGGTTAGCTCGCGGCTCAGCTCATCCAGCTTTACCGAATAGTTATGAAACCGCTCTTCCTCGTTCATTATAGCCGGCGAGTCGCATATCTGGCGTAGCTTGGTAAGGCCCTGCAATATGTGCATTTGCGAGCGTTCCATGCCACGCTCTTCTATCATACCCAGTATTTGCGATCTGTATATATTTCTATACGACTCGTAGATCTTGCGTTGTTCCGCACCCATTTCGCAATACAGTATTGTCTCTGTTTTATCTGGCAGGTCTTTCGCCACTTGTTCCTTGGTGCGTCGTAGCAAGAAGGGGTGCGTCAGTCGGCGCAGTTGCTGCTTCACTTCATCCTCCCTGAATTTATCAATAGGGGTTGCAAATTCGCTCATAAAAAACTCCCTGCTGCCCAGCATCCCGGGGTTAAGAAAATTCATCTGCGCATAGAGGTCGAAGGTATTGTTTTGCACAGGCGTACCGCTCAGCGCCAGCCTGTTTTTACTGTTTAGCAGCAGTGATGCCTTAGCTACCTGCGACTGAGGATTTTTTATGCTCTGCGACTCATCCAGCACTACATAGTCGAACTGGATTTCTTTGAATGCTTTAATATCGCTACGCATGGTGCCATAGGTAGTGATGATAATATCGAACGCCGCATATTCGCCAAGGTTGATGTTGCGTTTAGGGCCATGATGTATAATGTGCGTAAGCGTGGGCGTGAATTTTTTCATTTCATTCTCCCAGTTATACATAAGCGTTGTGGGGCACACCACCAGAAATCTGGCTTCCGGATTATTGTTTTTGTAGTGTTGAAAAAAGGTGAGCGCCTGCACTGTTTTACCCAAGCCCATGTCGTCGGCCAGTATGCCGCCCCACCCTGCCTCATTGAGGAACACCAGCCAGTGAAAGCCTGCCATCTGGTAGGGTCTTAAGGTGGCTGTAAGGTGTTCGGGCGTATTTATCTGGCTATAGTCGTTGGTAAGTATATGTTCCAGCTTCTCCTTCTTGGTTTCCAGCTCTTGCTGCAGCGCATCCTCGTCAATATCCTGCAGCAACTCGTCGAGCACGCTGAAGTGCAGTTTCTTCAATCTTATTTTGTTGCCCTTTGTCTCTCCCATTTTAAGGAGCAGACTATACTTTTTCAACCAGTCTTCGGGCAGCAGGCCAATAGAACCGTCGCCCAGCTTCACAAAATTTTGTTTCTGCGCCAGCGCTTTCTTTACTTCTATAATAGACACCGCCTGATCGCCAAACTTTAGCTCAACCGACGCATCAAACCAGTCTATACCGCTACTCACAGACACCAGCGTTTCGGGCTTGTGTACGTTGATACGCAAACTGCGCAAGCCCTCAAAACCCTGCAATTCCACCTCGCGGTCGCGCATGTTCTCGGTAAAGCCGTAAAACCAGTTGTTGGCCAATACAGCGCTGCCCGGCAAAAAATAGAAGTGGTCTTTTTTATTATACTGCATGTCGCTGTGCAAGCCCTGCAGCAATTCCATAAATTCCTGTTCGGCGGCTTCGTTGCGCTTTATTATACGCACAATGCCATCGTGGGGTTGTATTACGTCGCCCATAAAACCGGGCTTTATTTCTACATCGGTATACAAATACGAAGGCTGCAACATTAGTATGCTGTCGCGTTCCTGCATATATATTCTAAAGCCCGGTTTGGCCTGGTATACATTATCTACCAGCTCTTCAGAAAAATGCACATGCACATTCTTGCTCCATACCATTACCTTTTGCTCCAGATACTTGGGCCATTTTGCCGCAGCTATTATCAACTTGCCGTCTGGCGGAAATGTTTCAGCAATTTGCAACTCCGTCAGGCTCCCTACACAGCACAAATGATTATCATGTATCATCAGCGCGGGATTGATAGCCTCAATTTCAGCATGCGGCACAGATTTGTGCATTATTATCCATTCCAGACTTATGCTGTAATCGTCGCCTTGTTTTTCCACAATCAATTGCGGATGCACGGGCTTGTCTGAAAACTCAATCTGATCCAATCCGGCTGAGGATATTAATTTACCCGGCCTGCGCAAATAAAGAAATGGATGCACCGAGTATCTGTCGAGTAGCTTGTGATACTTGGGCAACAGGTATTCCCATACCTGATCTTCGATATCTGCGGGCGGTTTTGTGTTGAGCGATTCGTCTATATCCTGCATGAAATCGCCAAAAGGCAAATTCTTTTTCAGGTATTTCATCAGCTCATCGGGCAAAAATTTACGCACTATCGGCAGCAATTCCCGATCGTCTATCTTGTACCGCGTTGGGTTTACATACTGCGCCAGTTCCAGCTTATCTATGCCGCCCACCATCTTACGGTCGGCAGAATCTACGCTGCCGGCCACCAGCATCACCTCGACATACGGAAACTTAGCAGCTGCTGTATCAAACACTATCCCAAGGCGTTTTTCTTCTATGGGTGTTGCCGCAGTTTCTTCTACTGCCGTCGGCGATTTTACAGCGACCGAAGGAGCCTTACCCTCCAGTTTTTTTATAGTAGGATCGAGCACCCGCAAAAACGGCTTGTTGTTCTCGTAGGTAAACATAAACTTGTTGGTAAGATCATCCTTGAGCGAATAACCGTATTGTTCCAACAATTTGTTTTTGAGCACATCCTGATTTTGCACAGACTGAAAATACTGTGGGCCATAAGTTTTCAAGGCTTGCAAAAAAAGCGCTGCTTTGTGGGCGCACAGGGGGTGGCTGGTTTCGTCGCAGGTGCAAGACGTATCAAAATACCTTTCCTCGTTTTGCTTTATAGTCACCTTGTGCACCTTGCGTTCGTCGGGCACATTAGCTTCTATCCGGTCATTTTTGTTACTTGTTATCACCGCCTTGTTCGATGCAGCCAGCCTGTCGGCTTTGTCCAGCGAATCGGGAGCAGTAAACAATTGTAGCATTTGCCGCGTTATCTGACGCATGCGCACTACTGTATGTTTCTGATCGTAGGAGATGTTGGTGTTTTCAAAAAAACCGCTCTGAATTATATCGTTTAGCTGAAACATGGCCGCAACCTCGTGCCTGCAAATCTCACCGAGATTATACGGACACTGACAGCGCACCGTTAACTCCTTGGGTTGCAGGTACTTATTTATGGTAACGGTGTAATAATTCTGATACAGGTCGTTCCTGACCCTGAACCGAACCTGCTCCAGCAAATGATCTACATCGAGCATTTGCACGCCCGATGTGTAAAAAATCTTCTTCCCACGCTTAATCACCTCTTCGGTGCCGTGGTTGTAAACGTATCTTAATATTGGGGGTAATGACATTTATACGGTCTCCAGTTCAAAAAAGGCAATCTGCAAAAGTACCGAAAAACATACGTACAACAAGTAGACCGACGAAAAATATATGTTAAACAATGCGCCCAAACCTTTACCAGTATTAGCTCTTCGCATATTGCCTACTACGCGTACACACTTTTTGTTGTCAGCATCCAGAAAGCTGCCTGAATCACATAAAGACAACCTGAATTTAAACCAACCATTAATACAAACCGGATAAATATTACCATTTCGCATTCAATATTTTTACCACACCCTCCAGCAATTTGCTAATTGGCCGGCATTTCTTAAAATATTTCATCAAAACAAAATTTTAAGCACCTTTTAAAAATTGTTTATCAATAGATTGCGCTTAAATTTTATTTTTATTTGTTAAATTTACAAAAAACCGAACAAAATGTTTTTACTTTAAGGTACGATGAAAGTGTGCAGTATACCTGTGCAGTTTCACTACTTTTTTATACTTTTTGCCCTAAAAAGCAAAAAATAATAATTGTTTCAGAAACCACATCTGAACTTTTTGGCGCTAAAAAACGAAACAAATGAAGAAAATTTTCCTTTTCATTGCACTTTTACTCACAAGCCTCCTGCGCTGCTTACCTGCTTTGCAGGCGCAAACTTCCACATTTGCCTATACCGGCTCTGTACAAACATACACAGTTCCACCGGGCGTTAGCGGACTGGCGGTAACTGCTCAGGGCGCCACCGGCGGATATTGCTCGCAGGAAGGTATTACAATGTCCGACAGGTTTGGATTTGGCGCATGCGTTGTGTGCACCCTTTCTGTTGTTTCCGGTTCGATAGTTTATGTGTATACAGGTGGACGAGGCGGTAATGGCGTAGCTATTGTGGGCGGCGAGGGCGCACGCGGGTGGAATGGCGGCGGCCTGGGCTCTATAGGGTATTTGCCCTATGTGGGCGGCGGCGGCGGCGGCGCTTCCGACCTTAGAGTGGGTGGCACAGGATTGGCAAACCGCGTTGTAGTAGCCGCAGGCGGCGGCGGCGCTGGCGGCGACTATTTCTTACCCAGGATAGATCAGGAGCGCGGCGGCGACGGCGGTACGCTTACCGGAGAGGCAGGCTCGTATGCAGGCACAGTGGGACATGCCAGAGCCGGCGGCGGCGGCGCTCCGCTAACCGGCGGTTCGGCCGGAATATATGGCGGCTGGACGCCCGGATCGGGCGGAACATTGGGTACCGGCGGCGATGCAGGCGGCGGCGGCGGCGGTGGTGGCGGCGGATATTATGGCGGCGGCGGTGGAAGCTGGGGCGGCGGTGGCGGCGGATCGTCCTATACCGATC
>CAZLPE010000066.1:17504-19549 GCA_964561325.1 uncultured Flavipsychrobacter sp. | reverse complement strand
GTTTAACCGTACCATACATACTATTTCGAGGTTGTAAGAGACAACTGCAACTAAAACTACACCAGCGCACAAAAAATCAGAAGAAAACACCTATCACCTTACTGCTCCAGCTTCAAATATTTTTTCATTCCGGCATCTTTCAACCATTGTTCAAAAACTAACTTTCTGGATGTATAATTGTAAGTAATTCTGGCTATATAGTAGTAATAGTCGTGAAGGGTTTCGTACACCACTGTATTGTTACTGTAATCCGTGTATTTATAATGCAGCTGCATATCGTCTATGTAAAAGATCTTTTTATCAAAACTGATGGTAGAATCATTAACCTTGGTAAAGGTAAAGTCTGTTGTTAGCGCGTAAATACTATCATGCTTTGGCTCCCTGAGTAAAAAAGTATCGAATACCATACCCGACAAATTTTTCACTCCAGCGACTTCATCAGTATAGTTTTTTATTTCCTTATTACAAACATATACGGAATCCATAACTATAAATCTACGAAAATTACGCGTTCCTCTGCCGCTGGTAAATACTGTTGTGTTATCAAAATAATTGTAATCGAGGTAGTAGTAATCTTGATAATCGTATAACGGCATAAAGCTGTATGTTACGGTACTATTGCTTTTGTCGTCATTCAGGAATGTCAAAATCGTACCGTTTACGCTCACCATATGTTCATTTGCCTCAGAAATTTCATATTGCACGAAAGCGTCGGGGCAGGGAACCGAGTTGTACGTCCCTGAGTAACCTATACCCATATGTAGGCCTTTTAGTCTGTTATAGTTTATCGAATCTTTTCGGCACGAAAACAGTAAGCTAAAACACAATAAAGCGAGGGTGACAGTAAATTTCATAGCGGCAGTTTATATAAACATACAAACTATACCCATATTCTGCAAAATTCATCAACTACTCATTTACTGCAATACTCCACTACCTTTTCGCGCAGGATTGTAATTTTACACACTAACCGCAACAAGCCATGAACCGCATCGATCGACTGTTTGGTATCACTACCATGCTGCAATCAAAAAAATACGTAACTGCCGAACAAATAGCCGATAAGTTTGAGATAAGCGTACGCACGGTGTACCGCGATATCAAGGCATTGGGCGAACAAGGCATTCCGGTGAGCTTTGAGCAAAACAGGGGCTACTTTCTGGTGCAGGGCTACTTTCTGCCGCCGGTAGCTTTCAGCACAGAAGAAGCCAATGCACTACTGCTGATGGAAAAGATCATTTATGGTTTTGCCGATAAATCTATACTGGCCCACTACTCTACGGCGCTTCACAAGGTAAAGGCGGTAATGAGCAGCGCCGAAAAAAAGAAAATAGAACAACTGAACAGCAGTATTAAGATGCGGGTATCAGAACATTTTGCCGGCAATTTCGATTATCTGGCAGCTTTGCAATCGGCTATTGCAGAGCGACAAATTATAGATGTAAGCTACCGCAACCTGAATGGTGATGCCAGTACAAGACAGTTAGAACCTATAGGACTGGTATTTTACGGAGCTGCATGGCACCTTATAGCCTGGTGCCACCTGCGCGGCGAGTATCGCGATTTTAAGGTAGTGCGCATACAGGGTCTTACCCCCACCGGCAAGCCGTTCAGGCACGAAACCCACATCTCCCTCAACGAATATATTGCCAGTCTGCAACTCACCTGCCCACCTGCTATGCAATAAAAAAATATTTTCCACCGCCCGTTTCACACTGCCATAGGGCTGTCAGTGGGGGCGCCTTCTTTTGTGTTATCAAATACAAACTGATTATGACAACAACACAAAAGTTCCTGAAACAACTGGAAAACGAAGCCGTGGTAACCCGCAAAATGCTGAGCATAATACCCGACGACCAACTGGACTGGCAGCCCCACCCCAAGAGCATGACCCTCCGGGCGCTGGCTACGCACGTAGCCGAGATATCGGGCTGGGTAACTATTGCGTTGGATACCGCCGGGCTGGATCTGGCCAACAACCCCTACGAACCAACTAAAATGAACAGCCGCGCAGAGCTACTGGCTTTTTTTGAAGAGCGTCTGGC
>CAZLPE010000066.1:12020-17404 GCA_964561325.1 uncultured Flavipsychrobacter sp. | reverse complement strand
GCCGGCCCATTACCCCCTCACTATTGCACAACCCGCTACCGCAGCGGGTTGTGTGCGTTTAGTACTGCTGATTATGCAATTGCCATTTGTTAAAATATTTGCAATGCCTAAAATAAATTTTTCATTTACGATAAACATCGTACTTTTATCTACGAGAATAATCGTAGATGGAAGAGCAACAGACAATAAAGCCGACCGAGGCCGAGCTGGAAATATTGAACATTTTGTGGGCGCACGGCCCCGCAACGGTGCGCGACGTGCACGACAGGCTGGCGCAAGTGAAAGATACAGGCTACACCACCACGCTAAAACAAATGCAGGTAATGACCGAGAAGCAACTACTGACACGGACAGCCGAAGGCAAAACCCATGTGTATACCGCCAAAACAAATAAAACCGATGCGCAGGGGCAGCTACTAAAGCGAATGATAGACTCGGTATTTAATGGTTCGGCAATGCAGCTTGTGATGCAGGCGCTGGGTAGCCACAAGCCAAGCGATGCCGAGCTGGATATGATACGTGAATACCTGGAAAAGAAAAAAGACCCTAATCACAACAACTAAAAACCCCTACTGTACTAAAATATATTACCAATGGCTATCTGGATACATTCATTATCGTGGACGCTCATTTATGGGCTTGGTCAGGGCCTTATAGTATATGGGCTCCTCAGGCTGGCTTACCGGCTTACGCCCTCCGCATCGGCTGCCTATCGCTATGCATTGTCGGTGTCGGGGCTGTTTGGTTTGCTGGTATGGTTTGCCGTCACCTGGGCGCAACAGTATGCCGCGCTGGCGGGCATACCCTCCGGTCATGCATATACACTGAGCGCGCTGGCTGTATCGCCGGTATCGGTTGCAGGGCAGGGTGCGGGGCAGCCGGCCTTTTTCAACGGTCTGTTTCCATTTCTGGCAGGCTTTTACGTTGCCGGCGTTGCGGTTATGCTGCTACGTCTGCTGGTTGGTCTGGGTCAAACAGTGCGCTTGCGCACCGCCGGCATTACGGCGCCCGATGCGGCGCTCAACCATACCCTGAGCAGGCTGGCCGCAACCATAGGGTGCAGCGTCCCCGGGCTGCTGGTATCGGCTCGAGCGCACACACCCATGGTAGTAGGCTGTATCAAACCGGTAATATTGCTGCCTGCGGCGGCCTTAATACAGCTAAACCCCTACCAACTGGAAACGATACTACTACACGAACTGGCCCACATAAAACGTCACGACTACCTCGTTAACCTACTGCAAACCATTGCCGAAACAATCCTGTTTTTCAATCCGTTTGTGTGGCTGATATCGGCAACGGTGCGTGCCGAGCGCGAAATGTGTTGCGACGATATAGCCGTAGGCCATATAGCCGAGCCGCTTTGCTATGCAGAGGCGCTGGCCGCGCTGGCTACACACCATGCAGGCAATAACCCGCTGACGATTGCCGCCACCGGAAAACACAACCAACTGTATAACCGAATACTAAGAATTATGGAACCTAAAAAAAGCCCCCTTGGCTACAGCCGCACAATAGCCGCCGTAGCGCTAACCGCCGCTATTGGCGCAGCAACCGTACTACTGATGCCGGGTTGCACACAGCCTGCGCAAGCCACCCAAGCAGCATTGCCCAAAGCGGCGGCGGCAGATAGCGCTATAGCTCCGCAAACGGATGAAACCCGACTGGCGAACAGCCTGATGGCCGATGGCGTAGTAGACCAGATGAAGGGATTTGTTGTAGAAAAAAATCTGGACAAATTATATATCAACGGCGCCCTGCAGGCCGCAGACATAACCGACAAATACCTGAAAAACATCACGCAGAAATACATAAGACTACAAGTGCACTCGTTTTCTGAAAGGTTGCAAATGCATCCCGAAGCCAGTTTGCAACAGTTGATATTGCCTGTCACCAATTCATCGCCCTGCGTAGACAAAAAACCGGGATGCTAACCGATGTACATGAGCAATAGATGCAATCCAGTGTCGGGCTGCATGGGTGATGACGACTAAATAAATAGCGTATTCCGTTGGGATAAAAAACTGGTGGGATTTGCGTCCGCGTAGCGTTATTTGCAGCCCTAACAAGGCAAATAGCGCACTACTTTACGCTGATTTGCGTCGATGCTTTTTGCGTTTAAATAAATGTTTGGGTTGAGGTAGTATATTTTACCTTTTCAGGCTATTTTTATAGAAACCCAACGAGAATGATACCGCAAGATTTTACTACTACGCTGCTGCTCGGCAATACGCCGGAGGAGGTATACGCAGCCATTAATAATGTGCGCGACTGGTGGACCGAAAATACAGATGGCGGCTCCCATCGGATAGGCGATGAATTTACAGTGCGGTTTGGGGATATACACGTGTCTACTCAACGCATTACCGATCTGCAACCCAACAAGCGGGTAGAGTGGCTGGTTACCTACAGCAACCTAAACTTTGTGGAACAAAAAAATGAATGGACAAATACAACGATCGTGTTTGAGATAACAGCCGGCGAACAAACACAACTACGTTTTATACATCGGGGGCTTACGCCGGTAATACAATGCTATGGCGGCTGCAGCAAGGGCTGGGCGCAATATATAAATGGCAGCCTGCACATGCTGATTACTACGGGTACGGGCGCGCCGGGTAAAAAGGGAGCGTAGCTACACATACCGCCTACCCTACATGACTGCCAAACTGCCGTGCAAAAAACACCATAATACTTATCACTATAAGTATCCAACCCCAATACATAATGGGTATAAAAAATAGCGAATGGTTGCTGTTCTTATCCGGACGGGCGGCGGCAACAATACGTGCATTAATATAAAACGCCATAGCGCCAGATACAAACAAGGCTATAGCAAGCGGGTACGGATTGGTTTGGTAGGCATTGTCGTCGTGCGTAATGGCGAGGGTTATGATCTCGGCAAGTAGCGAGCACACAAAGGTGGTCAAAGCCACCATCCAACCCTTGCCTTTCCAAATAATGTGTACCATTGCCGCTATATAGTATACGAATATACAAAATTGCCACACCTGTGCAACCAACTACTTATAACGGCTTATCAATTTCGGCATTTGAGCAGCCGTGCAAAAACGGGTATGACTTAGGCATGACAAACAAACAGCAATGCCACATACAGTAAAATACCTCCCCCCGAAGGCGGCGCATGAGGAGCGCGGCATTGCCTACATGCTGCCGGCAAATCTGTAATCGTCGTCGTTTTTAGGCAGAAGCTGGGCTTTGCAGTACAAATACACACAAAAAAACAAGGAAACAGCATTTCTTTTTGATAGTTTTAAAATGCATTAACAAATGAATAGTAATGTTTTGTAATTTCGCACTCACCACAATAAATATTACAATTTTAAACAGTTTTTTTGGTTGTTGTTGTATGGCATATGTGGATGGTACTTTTTAGGTAACGAACGCAAAAGATGACGCCGAACACTAATAACAATTTCCTATTTACTTTCAATACTATAATTAACTATCGATGGAGCTAAACACTACCTATTTCCAACGGCTTATCGAAACAAGTTTTGATGCAATAGTGCTCATGGACGCAAACGGGACAGTAATGTACCAAAGTCCATCTACTGAGCGGATAAGCGGATATACGCTCGAAGAAATAAGACAGGTGCAGGGAGTAAACATTATACATCCCGACGACATTGCCGCCGACGCTGCAGAGTTTAGAGATTTGGAGAGCACGCCGGGCGGCATACTGCGCAAAAGGCACCGCATAAAGCACAAAGACGGCAGGTATTTGTGGATAGAGGGCGTGTACAGAAATCTGCTGCACGACGAAGAGGTACGCGCTATAGTATATAATTATACCGATGTAACAGAAAAAACCGAAGCGGAACAACGACTAAAAAAGAACAACAGAGAGTTGCTGTTGCTGCATAAAATAAATGACATAATACTATGTGCAGCCGATGAATACGAGCTATATAACGACATCTGCAAATGTATTGTAGAGTCGGGCGGGTATAAACTTGCATGGATATGCTTTATGCCGCCGCACGACGAACCGGGAATGCAAACGGTAAGACCCATTGCCTCTTTTGGCGAGCAGTCTTACCTCGACGACATTACTATATCGCTCTTAGACCCCGAGCTTTCTAAAGGCCCTACAGCCACTGTGCTGCTAACCGGAGAAAAAGTAGTAACGAACAATATAGTAGGGTCGGAACAATTTAAGCCTTGGGTAGAAAAAGCGCGAAAACACGGTATAGCAGCATCGCTTGTATTGCCGCTTGATTTGGGCGGTAGTCAGTCGGGAGCAATTAATATATATTCAGTATCTGTAGATGCATTTGATGCGTTTGAGGTAACCATTCTGGAGCGTATAGCTAAAAATATGTGCAGGGCGGTGCAAAACATGCGCACGCGCGCAGATATGCTTACGGCCAAATACCTGCTGCGCGAGCGCGTAAAAGAATTGTCGACCATATATCATTTGCACAAGATATTGATGAACGACGCACAAAGCGAGGAAACAACTTTGTCGAAAATAGTGAATCTGTTGCCCGCAGGCTGGCAGTATCCTGATATCTGCGTTTCAAAAATAGAGTTCGACGGCAAGGTTTACGCATCGCAGTATGACGTAAAACCGATCTACAGCCAGCAGGCCCCCATCCGCACTGTAGATGGCAGAACAGGAAAAATAGAGATAATATATACCGAAAAACGCTTTTTGCAGAACGAAAAACCATTTCTGCAAGAGGAACGCGAGCTTATAGAAACGATTGCCGGCACCATAGAGGGCTATTTCAACCGAAAATACAATCAGGATGCATTAGCAAAATCGGAAGCCAATTTCAGGAGCGCATTTGAATATGCGAGCATTGGCGTGGGCATTGTATCGCTAAGCGGTCAGTGGCTGAAAGTAAACCCTGTATTGCAGGAAATGGTAGGCTACACAGAACAGGAGATGCTGAGCAGCACGTTTTTAGAAATAACGCACTGCGACGACCTGCGCGACGATGTAGATAATATAAGAGCGCTCAGGAATGGAGAAATTAACTACTACCGCGCCGAGAAAAGGTACATACACAAAAACGGCAGCATCATATGGATTAATCTCAATGTGTCTGTTGTAAAAAACACAGCGGGCGCGCCATTATATTTTGTTTCGCAGATAGAGGATATTACTGCCCGAAAACAGATAACAGACCAACTATTAGAAAGCGCCAATCTACTGCAGCTTTTTGTAGAGCATAGCCCGGCTGCCCTGGCCATGCTGGATAAAGATATGCGCTACCTACAGGTAAGCAAGAGGTGGATGGTGGATTACGGACTGACCGATAAAAACATAATTGGCAAAACGCATTACGAAATATTCCCGACGGTACCCGAGCGGTGGAAAGAAATTCACCAGCGCTGCCTTGCCGGCAATACCG
>CAZLPE010000066.1:9253-11920 GCA_964561325.1 uncultured Flavipsychrobacter sp. | reverse complement strand
ACGGTACCCGAGCGGTGGAAAGAAATTCACCAGCGCTGCCTTGCCGGCAATACCGAAAAGAGCGATCAAGATTCTTTTGTGCGCGAAGATGGCAGCGTAGAGTGGCTGCGCTGGGAAATTCGCCCATGGAACAAAGCCACAGGCGAGGTGGGCGGACTAATAATGCTGACCGAGGTGATCACAGAGCAAAAAGTGATGTATGATAAGCTGAAAAAATCGGAAGCTAATCTGAAATCGATTTTCGACAACACAGAAATGTCGTACCTGCTGATGGATACCGGTTGTAACATTGTGGCGGTAAACGATTTTTTCAGGAAAGAATATCTGGCACAAACAGGATACGAACTACAGGAAGGCGATAATTTTTTAGACAGATTGCTACCCGGTAAAGTAGATCAAGTGCGAAAAGTACTATCGGGCGTAGTAGCTACCGGCCGGACTGTAGAATACGAAACCTGCTACGACAATAAAGAAGAGCCGCGATATTTTGCCGTCACCGTTTCGCCGGTACTTACCGGCGGCGTCATTATAGGTATCTGTATGTCGTCTGCAGAGATCACTAATAGAAAGCTGTTGGAGTTTGAACGCCAGAAAATTGTGTCGGATCTTATACATCGCAACAAAGACCTACAGGAGTTTGCCCAAATGGTGTCGCACAATTTACGCGGGCCGCTGGCCACCGTAATGGGGCTGGCCAACCTGATACAATATGGTGTAAGCGACGCTGATAAGCAGTTAGTGCTGGAAGGTATCGGGGCATCGGCCCAAAAACTGGATCAGGTGGTACGCGAACTGATACACATACTGAATGTGCGCAACGAAGCGGGCGAACAACGAAAAATAGTGTCGCTGACAACTATAATAGAAGATGTGAAAAATAAATGCACATCCATGATCAATAGCACAGGCGCGCAAATTATCATTACTGTCAACGATAGCGATGAGCTGTTTACCATACCTTCTTACATCTACAACATTTTACACAACATAATATCTAATAGTTTGCGTTACTTTGCGCCCGACCGTACGCCTGTTATTGCTATAACCGCTCATAAACAAAACGATAATATACTACTCACCATTACCGATAATGGCATAGGCATAGATATGCAAAAATACGGCGACCAGATTTTTGTGCTCAACCGCCGTTTTTTCAACTCTACAGAAGGAAAAGGTCTGGGACTATTTATGACCAAAACACAGGTAGATGCACTAAATGGCTCAATTGCGCTGGATAGCAAACCCGATGTAGGCACTACAGTGCGCATATGTCTGCCCGTATAGCGCAGCGGGATATAAAGAATATTAATCCGCATATTGTGGGCGCTATACGTGCGATAAGTATCTTTATATAAAATTTAAGCAAGTGAAACGTAGTGAATTCATAAAAGGCTCGGCAATTATTGGCGCTAGTGTTGCCTTCCCAAATCTGGTAAAAGCAGCGTCGGGTCTGGCAGCGGTGAGCAAATCGCGTAAAGTGCATCAGGTTATCAGCGCCAACAAAACCATGGTAGGTACGCTGCCGGTATTGCGCGCTTTTGCCGGCGACAATAACGATTATGTGTCGCCATATGTATTTTTCGACGAATTTGGCCCTGTAAAGGTAGACCCTCGCGCCAAACCGCTGCGCGTAGATGCACACCCGCATGCGGGCATAATACCTACAACCTATTTTTTGGCAGGCAATGGCCATCACCGCGATAGCCTCAACTACGATTTCCAGATCAGCAAGGGCGATTTTATGATGTTTACCTCCGGTCGCGGAGCCATACACATGGAAGAAACCGGGCAAAAACTGTACGACGAGGGCGGCTTGTATCACGGATTTCAGATATGGCTGAACATGCCGTCGAAAAGCAAGTTTATAGAACCCGCAACAGAGGTTTTTAAGCCGGAGAAAATGGCGCATCTGGCAGAGAAAGATTATTCGGCAACTGTTGTGCTTGGCGAGCTTTTCGGCGCAAAATCTAAAGTGGAAACCCTGTTTCCTGTATTCTACTTTCATATAAAACTGAAACCCGGCGCACGCCTCAGCATACCTACCGATCCGCAACACAATGCATTTATGTATGTAATAAACGGCAACGTAGAAACCGAAGGGCGTAAGGAGATAAAGCAAAATCAGGTGGCGCTTTATGAGCGCGGCGAAAGCGCAATAGAACTGTTTACGCAAAACGAAGCGGAAATACTATTGCTGGGCGGCCGACCGCATAACGAACCTGTATTTGCCTACGGCCCCTTTGTGATGAATACTGAACAAGAGATCAGAAAATGTATTGCAGATTACCAGTCGGGCAAAATGGGCAATCCACAACTGGTGGACGCCATTATGAAGCGATAATGACCTGATTATTTATAGCCCCTACCTATGACCGATTATTACAAGCTGCTGGGAGCGCAGGCAAATGCCGGCAAAAAAGAAATAGAACGCGCCTACAAAAAGCGTATAGCCGATTGGGAGAAGCAGGGCGGCAATGATATGCAGGAGTATCTGGATATAGAAGAAGCCCACCGACACCTAACCGACGATCTGCTGCGCAAGTGGCACGATGAAAAGCTGCAAAATAAGCCCGGCGACAATGATGGCGACAGTTATCTGCCGCCTGTACGCAGCAGCTACAGGCGCAATCCCGTATCTAAATTTACGGGCTGGGCGGCGCTACTGGT
>CAZLPE010000066.1:0-9153 GCA_964561325.1 uncultured Flavipsychrobacter sp. | reverse complement strand
GCAGCTACAGGCGCAATCCCGTATCTAAATTTACGGGCTGGGCGGCGCTACTGGTAGCGGCAAAACTGATTCACGCATTTCATTTTCTGATACCCAACGACCCCGACCCTCCGCGCTATACCCTGCATTTTGCAAAAGCCCCTGCGCCGGTCAATTTAGACAGCCTGATGCAATCGGCCAAGCAGGACAGCGTAAAGGCAGGTTTGCGCAACAGCGGCGCTACCGACTCGGAAGCGGTAAGCCCGCTATACTTGGCGCCCAACTCGCGGAGGTAGGCGCCAGGTATAGCCGCTCTACTGCACTATGCGCAGCTTGGCATAGTTGAGCATTATTTTCTTTACCCCGTTTCCTTCTCCAAAATCTATTGCGGCAATGCGGTTGTTCACCCCGCCCTCAATGGTTTGTATTGTGCCAAAACCAAACTTCTGGTGTTCCACCTTCATGCCCGGTTTCATATCGGTAATATCGTCGCCTACAAAATTTGCCGATGGCGTGTGCGCCGGCGGCGCCGCATTGGCAGAGGCCAGTTTGTCGGCCAGTTTTTTGAGCGACGGCACTTTGTCGAACGACGGCTGCTGAAACATGCCGCCCGTGGCCGCCGGTCTGTTGCTGGCGCCGGTAAAGGTGCGGTCGAGGTGCGCAGCAGGTATTTCTTCTATAAAGCGGCTCGCATCGTTTTGCACCAGGCTGCCAAAGCGGTAGCGGCTGTTGGCATAGGTTATCCAGAGGCGTTCTTTGGCGCGGGTTATGGCCACATAAAACAGTCGGCGTTCTTCTTCCAGGCTTTCGCGGTCGTAGAGGCTCATAGCGCTCGGGAACAGGTTTTCCTCCATACCCACCACATATACGCAGGGGTATTCCAGCCCTTTAGCCGCATGTATGGTGCATAGTTTCACCACATCGGCATTGGGGTCGTTGTTTTGGTCGGCATCGGTCAGCAGCGTTATCTGTTGCAAATAGCTGCCTAAGCTTTTGTCGCGCAGTTCGCCCTCTTCGTCGGGCGTTTCTGTAAATTCTTTTATTGAGTTCAGTAATTCCTGTACGTTTTCGTAGCGGGCAAGCCCTTCTACGCTTTTATCATTATATAGCTCCTGCACCAGCCCGGTATGCTTGCCTACGGCAAAAGCCACATCGTAGGCGTTTTGCTTTAGCAGCATGGTCTGGAAGCTCTTTATCATTGTAACAAAATTGTTGATGTTGGCGCTGCCTACGCCGGTTTGCGCACTGTTTTCTATCACCTCCCAAAAGGTCATATTCAGTTCGTTGGCTTTTACTATTATCCGCTCCACGCTTGTTTTGCCTATGCCTCTGGTGGGGTAGTTGATAATGCGCTTCAGGTTTTCTTCATCCTGCGTATTCACTACCAGTCGCAGGTAGGCCAGATAATCCTTTACCTCTTTGCGCTGGTAAAACGAGGTGCCGCCCACCAGCTTGTAGGGTATATTTAGTTTGCGCAGGCTTTCCTCAAACGAGCGACTTTGCGCATTGGTGCGGTATAGCACGGCAAAGTCGCGGTTGGCATAGTGGTTGCGCATTTGCTGTTCCTTTATCGAGTCGGCTACAAAGCGGCCTTCATCGTTATCGGTGGTGGTGCGCGCCAGTATTATTTTCTCGCCGGTGGCGTTGGCGGTCCACAGCTCTTTAGGTATCTGGTGTTTGTTATTGCCTATTACATTGTTGGCAACGTTTATTATGGTTTGTGTGCTGCGGTAGTTTTGCTCCAGTTTCACCACTTTCACATCATCGTAGTCGTGCTGAAACTGTAGTATGTTTTGCACCGTAGCGCCTCTGAACGAGTATATACTTTGCGCATCGTCGCCCACCACGCAAATATTTTCGTTTCGGGCCCCCAGCATTTTAATAATGGCGTACTGCGCCACATTGGTATCCTGATACTCATCTATCAGTATATAGTGAAACCTGCTTTGGTATTTGGCCAGCGCTTCCGGAAACGAGGTGAGCAGCGTGTACATTTTAAACAACAGATCATCAAAATCCATAGCGCCGTTTTTGAAACAACGCCGGGCATATGCGGCATAAATATCGCCAATGCGGGGTCTGCTTGTGCGGCTGTCTTCCTGTTGTATGCTGCTATCCTGCAGGTATCCCGCAGGGTCTATTAGGCTGTTTTTGGCAGCCGATATACGGTTGTATATAAACGCGGGTTTGTAGTGCTTTTCGTCAAGGTTCATTTCGTTTACTATACCTCTTATTACGCTTTTGGCGTCGTCGGTATCGTAAATGGTAAAATTGCTCGGGTAGCCCAGGCGGGTAGCCTCGCCGCGCAGAATACGGGCAAACACAGAGTGAAAGGTGCCAATATAAAGATTGCGGGCATCGGTATTGCCCAATGTTTTTTCTATCCTTTCCTTCATTTCGGCCGCAGCCTTGTTGGTAAACGTTAGCGCAAGTATATTGAACGCATCAACGCCGTTTTTCATAAGGTGAGCTATACGGGTTGTCAGCACCTTAGTTTTTCCGCTGCCAGCGCCGGCTACTATCATTATAGGCCCATTCACATGCTCAACAGCTATACGCTGCTGCTCATTCAAACCCTCTAAATAATTCTGCATAACGCAAATTTATGGATTTTAGAAATGGCGATAAGCCTATTACCTATGCTAATACCGGTTGTGGATAAAAAAAGCCATTTGCGCGTGCGGCGCAAATGGCTTTTTTAGTAGTGAGGCACAGATATATTAATCCATATCGTCGTCGTCGTCGTCTTTCAGGGCGCCAACGCCGGCGGGATTGAAATTGAATTTGAACCCGATACCATGTATCGTTTGCAGGCGGGCTGCATTTTGCGACTTCAGGTATTTACGCACCTTAGTAATAAATACATCCATACTTCTGCCCAGGAAATAGTCGTCTTTTCCCCATACGTTCATCAGTATTTCGTCGCGTTTCAGCACCCTGTTGGCGTTAAGGCACAGGTACCGCACCAGGTCTGCTTCGCGTTGCGTAAGCTGGTATTCCACCTTATCGTTCTTAAGCAACAAATTGGTATAGTCGAAATCCAGATCGCCGATCTTGAAAATAAGCGGGCCTGTATTTTCTTTTTTCTTGCTCCTTTTCAGAAAAACCTGGATTCTCAGCAATAACTCATGCAGATTGTATGGCTTGGTGATATAATCGTCGGCGCCACTTTCAAAACCGGCAATTTTGTCATTGTCCATGTTTTTGGCCGTGAGCATTATAATTGGGATGTTCTCGTTTTTTTTACGAATACTATTGGCCAGCTCCATGCCATCCTTTTTACCGGGCAGCATTATATCGAGCAGACATATGTCGTAAATATTTTTCATGAATTGATGCCAAGCTACATCTCCATCTGTACAGTGAGTTATTTCAAAATCCTGTTTTTGGAGAAAATCCTTCACCACATAACCCAATACCGGGTCGTCTTCTACTAATAGTATTTTTACTTTTGGTTGGGACATAAGCACATTCGGATAACTGTTAATGATTTCAGTTTGCTAATATACCAATTCTATTGTCATTGGTTAATGTAAAAGTAAAAGAAATGTTATTAAGACCCTAATTATTTTACTCTATCGGGATTCAGAGCGGCAAAAGTGGCCCAATTCGTTGTCTTTCTTGACTTTATCTTTTTTTCCGGCATTTTTTCAGCCAGTATTGCCCCGCCCTGATAGTGGTGGCAAAGGGCTACGGCAACTGCGTCTGTGGCATCCATAAACCGCACATCGTCGAAGGCGCCAAAGGTATGTTGCAGCATGCTCAGCACCTGTTCCTTGGTGGCGTTTCCTCTTCCTGTTATGCTCTGCTTCACCTTGCGCGGCGCATACTCTGCGGCGTTCAGGCCGTTTACCATGGCGGCGGCTATGGCCACGCCCTGTGCGCGCCCCAGCTTCAGCATACTTTGCACGTTTTTGCCAAAAAAAGGCGCCTCTATAGCTACCGCTACGGGATGGTGCAACTGTATGAGGCTCTGAATCTTGTTGAATATAAGCTTCAGCCTTTCTGCATGATCTTCATACTTTGATAATTGCAAAACTCCCATTTCTATCAGTGATACGTTACTTTTGTTCGCACATATCAAACCATACCCCATTACTAAGGTTCCGGGGTCTATTCCAAGAATAATCTGGCTGTCTTTCAAGTAAAATAAAGAGTTGTTGTGGTCAAAAATACCAAAATATGGTTGAATTATGTGGGCGGCGGGGTTATTTCCCTGTTTCTGCTGTATAGTATCTATCATCAGGTAGCCACACAAGCCCGGTCATTGTCGCCCAATGTGTGGAGCCAAACCGGACCGCCTGTTTTTTTGTGGCTTTGCGTTGGGCTTATGTTTGTCAATACTTCGCTCGAGGGTTTTAAGTGGTTTTTGCTGGCGCGTTCGGTGCAGCCGGTATCTTACCGCCGGGCCTTTGCCAGTTATCTGGCCGGCGTAGCGTTTTCTATAGTTACGCCCAACCGCATAGGCGAGTATCCGGGGCGCATACTGTATCTGGGCGGCGGCAATACCTTCCGGTTTATCAACGTATCTGTTCTGGGGGTGATGGCGCAGTTGGCAAGCGTATATATGTTTGGGCTCTGCGGACTTATATATTACAACATAGCCTTTCCGGCATTTGTAGCCAAAATGGCGTTAGCCGGCTGCCTACTTGCTAATGTTTTTATAATTATTGTATACTGGCAGTTTGAAGCCTGGCTGCCTGCAATGGCCAAAATAAGCTGGTTACGGCGGTTTTCGGTATATGGCAGGCTACTAAACAGGGTTACGACGCGCAAGCAACTGGGTATACTGGCCATATCGGCGCTAAGGTTTGCTATTTTTACGGCACAGTATTTGTTTTTATTACGCTGGATGAATGTTTATATGCCGCTGCCGCAAGGCTTTTGTATGTCGGCTCTGTTTTTTTGGGTAATGGCGGTAATACCGTCTGTAGCCCTCACCGAACTGGGAGTGCGCGGCGCAGTAAGCCTGTTCCTTTTCAGGCACTTTTCCGACAATCTCGCGGGTATGGCGGCGGCATCGGCAGGCATCTGGCTCCTAAACCTGATAATACCGTCGGTGTTAGGTAGCGTGCTTATTGGCCGCATGAAGTGGCTGAAGTTACATTATCGGTAAATTGCTTATTTAAAACATCTGTAATGACAAAATTGAAGTATCTCGTGTCTGTATTATGTTGCATCGC
Source organism: uncultured Flavipsychrobacter sp. (assembly GCA_964561325.1). Taxonomy (GTDB): domain Bacteria; phylum Bacteroidota; class Bacteroidia; order Chitinophagales; family Chitinophagaceae; genus Nemorincola. Next base: position 3,991 of record CAZLPE010000066.1, on the reverse strand, counting down.
AAGTTTTTCTGCCGCTATCGGGCAATCGGACTGCGGGTTGCGCAATACCTGCTTTAAAGACGGCGAGAAACTAACTTTCAGGGTATATTACAACCTTAATTTTGTTTGGATAAATGCCGGCAATGTACATATGAATGTCATTGCCGACGAACTGAACGGGCATAAAGTGCATCATATCATAGGCGATGGCAAGACTGCCAAGTCGTATGAATGGGTGTATAAAGTAAAAGATAAATACGAAACCTATTTAGACCGAGAAACCATGCTGCCATACAGGTTTGTGCGCAATGTGAATGAGGGCGGTTTTAAAATAAATCAGGATGTAAAATTCAATCAGCGCAAGGGGGAAGCTATATCTAATAAAGTAGCCTATCCTATACCGCACTGCACCCAGGATGTGCTTAGCGCCATATATTTTGCCCGCAATATAGATTACAGCAAATACGAACCAGGCGATAAAATACCGTTCACATTGTTCCTCGACGACAAGGTTTATTCGCTTTATATCAAATACATAGGCAAAGAAGAGATACACACCAAAATGGGCCGGTATAAAGCCATAAAAATAGCTCCGCTGCTTATAGAGGGCACCATTTTTAAAGGAGGCGAAAAGATGCTGGTATGGATAACAGACGACGATAACCACCTGCCATTGCGTGTAGACAGCCCAATACTTGTAGGCAGCATAAAAGTGGATCTTATAGATTACGAAAATCTGCGAAATCCGTTTGAGGGGCATGAAAAAGACGCTGAAGGCGAATAAACTGAAGCACGGTGTATTTGCCGCGCTATAGCATAGTCGCAATTACGTTTATGTTTAGCGTTTGCCGGCCGCTACCGCTACTATTTCTCTTGCAGCATTTTCCGATGCCGGTTTTTCGCCCAGTTTGTGCCATAGCTCCGCATAGTCTTTTTTTAGCGCTGCTTTGTAAGCGGCGTCATTGAGCAAACGATCGAGCGCCGCTTGCAGCTTATCGGGCGTCAGGTCGTTTTGTATCAGTTCGGTTACTACCGGCTTATCCATTATCAGGTTCACCAGCGATATGTATTTCACCTTTACCAGCTTGGTAGCCAGCCAAAACGACAACGCATTGCCTTTGTAACACACTACCTGCGGCAGCCCGAAAAGGGCTGTTTCCAGCGTGGCGGTGCCGCTGGTTATTAGCCCGGCCCTGGCTTGCTTCAGCAGATTGTAGGCCTGCCCTTTGGCAAGGGTTACAGGCTTTTCGCCTATTATGTCTGTATACAGACTGTCGGGCAGGGCAGGCGCTTGCGCCACCACAAATGCATATTCCGGAAACCGGTTGACCACCTCCAGCATGATGGGTAGTTTCACCTGTATTTCCTGCGCTCTACTGCCGGGCAGCAGGGCTATTATGGGCTTATCTGCAAGGGGCGTGGCGGGCGCATGCTCTTTCTCGTGTCGCACTACCTCTATAAGCGGATGCCCTACATAGGTAACATCATAATCCCATTTGCGGTAAAAATCTACTTCAAACGGTAGTATCACCAGCATTTTGTCTACATCGCGCTTTAGCTTCAGGGCTCGTTTTTCTTTCCATGCCCACACCTGCGGCGATATGTAGTATACTATTTTTATGCCTTGCGCGCGCGCCCATTCGGCTATGCGCATATTAAAGCCCGGATAGTCTATCAGTACCAGCACATCGGGCTTGTAGGCGGTAATGTCTTTTTTACAGAAGTCTATATTTTTAAATATGGTGCGCAGGTGCTTCAGTACCTCTACAAACCCCATAAATGCGAGGTCGCGGTAGTGTTTTACCAGCGTTGCTCCGGCTGCCTCCATACGGTCGCCGCCCCAGCAGCGCACATTTGCAGCGGTATCCTGACGGTGAATGGCCTTGATAAGATTGCCACCGTGCAGGTCGCCGCTGGCCTCGCCGGCTATAATGTAGTAGCGCATATGCTTACCATACAAACATGATGAGGAATATAAACAACGCGTAGATCATAGTGGCTATTACTATGCCGCGCATGGTGTAGTCGTACCGCTTCATGTTGCAGTACACAAAAGGTATCAGATTGGCAAGCAAGCTAAGCGTCATAACCTTTGACGCCATGCCGCGCTGGCGCGTGAGCCCTTTCACAAATTCGAAGAAACCCTGATGATGGCCCCATAGCATGTACATAACAAACATGCCCAGAACGGGTAGCAAAAGCCCTATCGTAAAGCCCAGAACAGGTACATCTCGTTTCATATAGCCCAGATTGTGCGTGCAATATACAACGCTAAAAATGCATTTTAGTGTTAAAACGGGGAATGGCTTATCTTTACGCAGTTTTTGAAAAAGCACGCACATGAATTTCAAACTTAAGAACATTCCGGAGCGCACTGCAAAGCCCCGCAACTATGGATTGACGATGGTTATGGACAAGGGTATGGGGCTAAACGGCGTCAGAGATTTCCTGTCGGTAGCAGCGCCTTATGTAGATATCGTTAAGCTCGGTTTTGGCACCAGCGTGGTGACCAATCACCTGCCCGAGAAAATAGCTATCTACAAAGAACTGGGTATACCGGTATATCTGGGGGGCACCTTATTTGAAGCCTTTTTAGTAAGAAATCAGTTCGACGATTATCTGGCTATGGTAAAAGATCTTGGTCTGGATCATGTAGAGGTGTCTGACGGATCGGTAACGATACCGCATATAGAGAAACTGGGCTATATAGAAAAGCTGGCTAAGCATGTTACTGTATTGTCGGAAGTGGGGTCTAAAGACGCTACGCATATTATGCCCCCCTACAAATGGATAGAGCTGATGCGCGCTGAACTGGAAGCCGGATCGACCTACGTGATAGCCGAAGCCCGCGAAGCAGGCAACGTAGGCATCTATCGCACATCGGGCGAGGTGCGCGAAGGGCTGGTACAGGAAATACTGACGCAGATACCATACGAAAAAATAATATGGGAAGCGCCGCAGAAATCGCAGCAGGTGTATTTTCTGGAGTTGCTGGGCGCCAATGTAAATCTGGGCAATCTTGCACCGTCGGAAGTGATACCGCTGGAATCGACAAGACTGGGTTTGAGGGGCGATACGTTCCATATGTTTCTGGACAAACAACCCAAATAAATACCAGACTTTACCAGATTATAGCCTGACTACTGAGCAATAAAAATTATAAGAATCAGGAGCAAAAAGTTTAGTATTATTGAAAAAACGTTGCCAACGCAACTTTTGGTTTTAGCTTTTTCACTTGACTTAATTCTCAACTTAACCCTTGCCAGCGCAGTACGGACTTATTGGTTATCCGCTCACCCATTCCTTTTCGCCTGCCTATTTCAAAAAGAAATTTGCAGAAAAACATATTTATGCCCTCTACGAGGCCTACCCGCTGGCAGACATAAGTGAATTTCCTGATCTGCTGGCGGCCAACCCCAAAATAGCGGGACTGAACGTGACCATACCCTATAAAGAGGCAATAATACCCTATCTGGATGAGCTGGACCCTGTGGCCGAGGCAATAGGCGCGGTAAACTGCATAGCCATAAAAAACGGCCATAAAAAAGGCTATAACACCGACGCCACAGGCTTTGAGCAAAGCCTGATACCGCTGCTGGAGGCGCAGCATACCGTTGCGCTGATACTGGGCAACGGAGGCTCATCAAAAGCGGTAGCCTATGCGCTGCAACAACTGGGCATCAATTATCAGCTAATATCGCGCAGCCGTAAAAAAGATGGTCATACCTATGCCGACCTTTCGCCAACGGTGATAGCCCGCCACAAACTGATCATCAACACTACGCCGCTGGGCATGTACCCCAACACCGACGCAGCCCCGCCCATACCCTACGATAGTATAACCAAACACCACCTGCTTTTCGACCTGATCTACAATCCCGAAGAAACAAAGTTTCTTACCCTGGGCCGCAACCGCGGCGCCACCGTAAAAAACGGCTTTGAAATGCTGAAACTACAAGCCGACGCATCGTGGGACATATGGAGCGGCAACAGCGAGCAGGAGGAGGAGTGA
>CAZLPE010000065.1:10837-19621 GCA_964561325.1 uncultured Flavipsychrobacter sp. | reverse complement strand
TAATTGAATCCCATTAGCTGACTTTATAGCGATAGTAAGTTACGGCATACTGGTATTATTATATTCAAAGATCTACTGCAATAGTAAGGTATTTATTAGGTTACTACAATTTGCTTTTTATGAAGCCAACTACCTGATGGATTATGGCGGTATTTCAAATCTGTATGTAGCTTGCCCATATATCCGGCCTTTTTTATCTTACCTTTGCCGCCTCTATGACACAGGAACAACTGAAAGAGATGCGGGACAGGATACAACACTTGCATCGTTTTCTACGTATCGAAGACAGGGTAGCTAAGATAGATAATGATAAACAACTAACATTGTCGCCGGGCTTCTGGAATGATAATGCACGCGCTACTGCAATACTTAAAGAGATTAAGATAGATAGTTACTGGACATCTTTTTTTGATAAAGTAAAATCGGCTGTAGAGGATTTTGCTGTGTTGTTTGAGTTTTGGAAGGAAGGCGAAGCCACAGAAGATGAGGTGCAAGAGGTGTATGAAACGGCGAAAAAGGACCTTGATGAGCTGGAGTTTAAGAGCACGCTCAATGAGCCCGAAGATGAGATGCCTGCTATGGTGGTGATAAACAGCGGCGCAGGCGGCACAGAAAGTCAGGATTGGGCTGAGATGTTGCTGCGTATGTATAGAATGTATGGCGAAAAGCAAGGCTGGAAAGTTAGCGAAATAGATGTACAGTATGGCGATGGCGCCGGTATAAAACAGGCTACTCTCGAGTTTGACGGGCCTTTTGCCTATGGCTTACTCAAGGCCGAGAGCGGTGTGCACCGGTTGGTGCGTATATCGCCGTTCGATAGTAATGCCCGCAGGCATACTTCTTTTGCATCGGTGTTTGTATATCCGCTTATCGACGATACTATAGATATACAGGTTAGTCCGGCGGATGTTGAGTGGGCCTTTTTCCGGTCGGGCGGTTCTGGTGGGCAAAATGTAAATAAGGTGGAAACTGCAGTTAGGCTGAAACACATACCCACGGGTATTATTGTAGAGTGTCAGCAGGCGCGTACGCAAGGCGAAAACCGGGAAAAAGCCATGACCATGCTGAAAAGCCGGCTGTATGAAGAGGAGCTACGCAAGCGGCAGGAGATACTGAATGCTACCAATTCGAACAAGAAAAAGATAGAGTGGGGCTCGCAGATACGCAGTTATGTGTTTCACCCGTATAAGATGATAAAAGATCACCGTACAAATTATGAAGTAGGCAATGTGCAACCAGTAATGGATGGAGAGTTGGACGACTTCATTAAGGCTTATTTGATGACGATGAAAGAAACGGATTAGCGCCTTCTTTTGAGTTATTATTTCCACGTCTATTAGAACCACGAATTCATTTGAAAAAAGCGTTCAATTTTAAGTTACTTGGTAGATTGTTTTCTTTTACCAGGCCCTATCGCAAAACATTGTTCATTGCTATGGCGCTGGCTATTGTATTGGCATTGTTGTCTCCGCTACGGCCATTCCTCATTAAGTTATCGGTAGACCGATATATAAGCAATAATCTGTTTACAGGGTTATTATGGATAAGTTTGTTTCAGTTAGGTCTGTTGTTGGTAGAGAGTGGTTTCAGGTTTTGGTTTGCCTACAGCGCCAACTGGCTCGGGCAAACGGTGGTAAATGATATACGCAACACGGTTTTTAAGAAAGTGTTGTTTCAAAATGTTTCTTTTTACGATTCTACGCCTATCGGCACACTCACCACGCGCACTATCAATGATATAGAGTCTATCAACGATGTGTTCTCGGAAGGTATTATTTCTATTGTTGCAGATGTACTCACTATTGTTTCTATAATAGTAGTTATGTTAGTAACAGATTGGCGGCTTACACTGGTGTGTTTAGCTACTTTTCCGCTGCTGGTGTTGGCAACCTGGTGGTTTAAGGAGGCGGTTAATAAGTCGTTTCAGCGTGTGCGCAATGCAGTTGCGGCCCTCAATTCGTTTGTTCAGGAGCATCTTACCGGTATGTATATTGTGCAGGCATATGCCGCAGAGCAGCGCGAACTGGACAGGTTTACTGTAATAAACAAAGAACACAGAGACGCAAACATTAAAGGCATATTTGCCTATTCGGTATTCTTTCCTGTTGTAGAGATCATTCTTGCCTCCTCGTTGGGTTTGCTGGTGTGGTATGGCGTAGTGCGCATGTTGCATTTAGGTATTACAGTGGGCGTAGTGATATCGTTTGTTATGTACCTCAATCTGCTTTTTCGTCCGTTGCGTATGATGGCCGATAAATTTAATGTATTGCAAATGGGTATAATAGCGGGAGAACGTGTGTTTTCGGTATTAGATAGCGATAATCATTTGCAATCTAACGGCGAGGTTAGGGCAAACGATATAAAGGGCGCTATAAGTTTTAAGGATGTGCATTTTAGTTACAAGCCGGGCGTGCCAGTTTTGCGCGGCGTTTCTTTTAGTTTGGCTGCCGGTAAAACCATGGCTGTTGTGGGGCATACAGGCGCCGGTAAAACTTCTATCATCAGTATCCTGAACCGGCTTTACGAAATAGAAAGCGGAGCTATAGCTATAGACGGCACAGAACTGAAGGAGTATGATATATACAGTCTGCGAGAAAAAATAGGGATAGTGCTGCAGGATGTTTTTCTGTTTTCGGGCACCATAGCCGATAACATTACGCTGCGCAATGCCGCTATACCGCGCGAGAAGGTGGTGGAGGTAGCCAAAATGCTGGGTATACATGATTTTATAATGCGCCTGCCCGGCGGTTATGATTTTAATGTTATGGAGCGCGGCGCCACGCTATCGCAAGGGCAGCGGCAGTTGCTGTCGTTTGCAAGGGCTTTGCTGTACAATCCTGCAATATTGATTCTGGACGAGGCTACATCGTCGGTAGATAGCGAAAGCGAGCAACTGATACAGCATGCAATAGATACCCTTATAAAAGGACGTACCTCCATAATAATAGCGCATAGATTAAGCACTATCAGAAAGGCCAACGAAATAATAGTGCTGGATAAAGGCGTAATTATAGAACGCGGCAACCACGATTCGCTCATAGAAGCCAAGGGCGCTTATCATAATTTGTATACTGCTGTAGAGCAACGCAAAGCCGAGCTGTAGCAGCGCCTCAGAAACCCATACCCACGCCAAACTCTGCCAATTCGGCAACAGAAAGGTGCGTTTTCAGGTAGCCGCAAACAAATAGTTCTTTTATGGGGCCATGTTCGCGCTGCACCAGGTATAGATTTCCGCCCAGTTTCTGATAGTAAGCTCCCTGTACCTGATATGCCTGCTTTATATAGTAGCCAGCCTGCAATACTATACCCAGTCGCCCCATCAAAAATTCGTTGCCGGCAAACACAGCCATTTTATAAGAGTTACCGGCTTCTGTGCCGGCAGCCACAAAGTTGTTGTTGAGCAGAAACGAATAAATGTTGGTGTGGTAGGAGTAGTCTATACCGCCAAAAAATTTATTCTTGCTTATCCATCGCTTGCTTGCGTAGGCAGATGCCAGATAAATAGGGAATGCCGGCCCCAATGGCGCGTTGGACCCGGTATAGGCCATAGACAGCCTGAACTGCGCCAGCCACCTGTTGGTGAGCGGTTTTAGTTCGCGCTTTATCTTCTTGGGTTCAGATGTGGTAGGGAAATACCTTACGCCAACATGTGCGCCATACAGGTTGATGCCTAAGTTGGGTTGTTTGTACGATGCATTTGATATGTGCGAGAAATTTGCGCCTATTTGCAGGTCCCAGTGTTTGTTTACTCGATACCTTAGGTCGGTCATAAAAGAGGCATAGTCGTTTATGTTGCTGCCTATTGCATTGTTGATCGTGTCGAACGGGTGGCGCGAATAGGTGCGGGTAACATAGCCCATGCCATCGCCTATGCGCAGCGTCCATTCCAGCTTGTTGCCAGATATTAATGGTATCACCAGATTAGGAAAGACGCTAAAACACCGGCCATATACCGAGTCTATACCATAGTTGGTATAGGCAAACCCAATACCAATGGTAGGGTACCGCCTGCGTTGCTGCCACTCTTTCTTACCATAGGTTTTCCACAAAAAATTAATGTCTACGCCCGTAGACATGTCGGGTACCGGCAGGTGAAATTTTGCGGAGTGTTTGATTACTTTGCCCTGAAATAGGTTTGCTTCTATACCAAAACCATCGTTGGGGCTGGATTGTTGCGCCTGCGTGAAGCCGGCGGATGATAAGCAGCAAAATAATACTAACAGGCTATAATAGCGCATAAAACAGGAGATAGACAAATATAGTAGATTTTGCTAAACGCCTGTATCTAATACCTTTCGCTATTAGTGCATTCTGTCGCCGCGGGGTTCCAGCATTTTCAGTACCTGCGTCTCTATATCCAGCCATTGCTGCCATGCAGCGCGCACCTTAGGGGTAGGGTAGTAGGTATCGGCAAGGTCTATAAACAGGCGGTAGTGGCCTGCTTCAGAGATCATAAATTTGTAGTAAAACTGTCGTAGAGCTTCTTCTTCAAGGTTTTCTGATAGCAGCCTGAACCGCTCGCAGCTACGCGCTTCTATCAGTGCGCATATCATTAGTTTGTGCAGCAGCGCGTCGTCGCCCGGCACGTTTTTAGGCGCATTGGCCAGCAACAGATTTACGTATTCGTCTTTGCGTTGTTTGCCCAGAGCAAACCCGCGTTTTTTCATTTCTGCCCATACCATTCTGAAATGCCCCCACTCTTCAGTAACTATGGGCGATAGCGCGCTGACCAGTTCGGGTAAATGAGGGTATTTTTGCACCAGCGTAATGCACTGTGTAGCTGCTTTTTGTTCGCAAAAGGCGTGGTCTGTTAAAATTTCTTCCAGCGATATAGATGCAAGATCGGTCCAGCGCGGGTCGGTGGGCATTTTCAGTCCCAGTATAGTATTTTCGGCAGTGCTCATTTGTGTGTAAAGTTAGTGAAGGCCGATGGAAAGTGTATGGCGGCTCGCTTTTTGAGCAATTGATTCTCATCAGTTTTGGTCGTTATTATTTGCCGCTATTATTTATGTGGGGCATTTGATTTAGCATTTAGCGCAAAGCCTGTTATCTTTACCCCGAATATTTACTTTAATGGCAAGAACAATACTAATTACCGGCGCAACAGCGGGCTTTGGCCGGGCAATGGCTACAAAATTTGCTCAGGAAGGTTATACGGTTTGCATTACCGGTCGCCGAGAAGACAGGCTGGACGAAATAAAGGCAGAACTGGAAAATCAGTATGGCGTAAAGGTGATAACCCTGGTGTTTGACGTGCGCGACAGGGCGCAGGTAACAGTCGCTATAGAACGGCTGAAAGAACAGGTGGAGCGCGTAGACATACTGGTAAACAATGCCGGACTGGCCGCCGGACTGGCGCCTATAGATGAGGGCGATGTGGACGACTGGGAGGTAATGATAGATACTAATGTGAAGGGTCTACTATATGTAACGCGCCAAATAGCGCCCATGATGCGCAAGCAGGCTGGCGGGCATATTATAAATATAGGGTCTACCGCAGCCAATCTGGTGTACAAGAATGGAAATGTATATTGCGCCACCAAGTTTGCGGTAGATGCGCTTTCGCAGGCTATGCGTATAGATTTGTTGCCTTATGGTATAAAGGTAACCACGATAAATCCCGGAATGGCGGAAACTGAGTTTTCGCTGGTGCGCTTTAAAGGCGATGCAGAGCGCGCCCGCAACACCTATGCCGAGATAAATGCGCTACAGGCAGAGGATATAGCAGGCATTACCTGGTATTGCGCAACACTGCCGCCGCATGTATGTATCAACGACCTTACAGTTACCTGCCTTACCCAGGCCAACAGCTACTACTCTATAAAAGAAGCTGATAGAATAAAAGAATAATAGGATACAGATAATGTCATAAAACAGCAAACCATCCGGAACATATCGGATGGTTTGCTGTTTTATCGTTTTTGTACTGTTAATGCCCGCCTATGCTGTCGTCGTAGTCTATGCCTTGTTTGCGCAGTATGCCTTTTACGCCTATAGCAAAGAAAAACAGGTAAGCAAAGCAGAATACCGGTATCCAGTAAGAATTATGAATACCTACCGACTGCATATCGGCCAGCTTGCCCTGTAATGGCGGTATTATGGCGCCGCCCAATATCATCATAATAAGGAATGCCGAGCCCTGCGATGTATGCTTGCCCAGGCCGGCAATAGATAACGCAAATATGCCGGGCCACATAATAGAGCAAAACAGGCCCCCGCTCAGGAAGGCGTATGTAGCCACAATGCCGGTGGTAAATATACCAATGAGCATAGAGGCAGCGCCCAGCAGGCTGAATATTACCAGGGTTTTAGCAGGCTTGTCTTGACCGGCATAGAATGCCGCGATTTGTATAACCACGCATACTATGTACCAATACAGCGGAGTAATATCGTTTTGGGCAATGGCATTTACGCCCAGCACTACGCCAAAGGCAGCTACGGGAGCTATAATAAGCAACAGGTTTTTGAGCATAGCCGACGGCTCGAATATCTTTATCGATCCGGTCCAGCGGCCTATCATAAGGCTTCCCCAGTACATAGAGATAAAGGGCGCCACCTGCGACGATGTGTATCCGCCAAATTCGGGCTGTTTTAGTAGTTCGCCCAGATTGCTTTGTATGCTTACCTCTACACCTACATAGGTGAAAATAGCCAACATGCCCAGTATTAGCTGCGGATACTTCATAGCGCCCCAGCCATTGCCGTTGCGCGAGGCGCTAAAAAGCGCTACCAGCAGCGAGCCCACAATTATGATGAGTCCGGCGAACAACCATTTTACCCTGTCGGTTTCTATTTGTTGCAATACGGCGGCGTCGGTAGATGTTACCATGTAGGTGCGAAACACGGCTATAAATACAGCTATCAGCAACGCCGTCATGGTTACAAGGGCGCCTACCGCTTTAGGAGAGCTTTCGGTGTCGGTTTCAAATTTGCCTGACGGCAGCTTTTTAGAGAAAAAGAACAATGCAGCGGCGGCTATAAACAGCCCGCCAACAAATATATACAGCTGCGTTACCTTGCCCAGACCCAAGCCGTTTATCTGGTCGTCGCTGGCCTTGGTGGCGCCAAAAAGCGCAAGGGCAATGACTATTGGGCCAATAGCGGTGCCAAAGGAGTTGATACCGCCGCCCAGTGTAATGCGGTGCGCGCCGGTTTCGGGTGGGCCAAGCAATGCGGCAAACGGGTTGGCGGCGGTTTGCTGCAACGAAAACCCTAATGCCACCCCAAACAAACCTACAAGCATGCCGGTAAATGTGTTGGCATTTACGGCATAGATCATAATAGCCGCGCCAAATGCAGAAAACAACAGACCGTAAACAATACTGTTTTTATAACCCCAGCGGGCAACTACATCTTTTTTAAATACCGACGCTACGATATACAACCCAAGCGCGCCAAGATAGTAGGCGAGGTAAAAGGCAAAGTCGATGAGCTGCGACTGAAACTGATCGAGCTGGAAATAGTGCTTGCAAAAGGGGATGAACACGCCATTGCCGGCAGCTATAAAACCCCAGAAAAAAAATACCGTGACGAGTGTAGATAGCGCGCCCGATGAAGATGTTGTTGTTTTTTGTGTATTGGATTCCATTGAATTATGGCATTTTTAGAAAAGTAGGCAATACTGACGAATTATTATAGCTACAGCCCCAGAATGCCATATTTATTGTTGACGACCTGCCGGTTTGGACTTTGTTATTTTTATTTTTACTTTGCTTACCTAAATGTCTGGTATGCCGGTTGCGGCAAGCGCCAGGCTACTGCACTCCCAATAACATATTATATGGCCAAAAATAAACGGACGCCCGAAAACACGTCGCCCCAGCCCAAACCCGCTACTATGCGCCCTGCGCCTGTAGCCGCGCCAGCCGCCGCGGCGGCGCCCGGCGGGCTTATGGAGTACAAATGGTTTTTGCTGGCGCTGGTACTGATTGGGTTTGTCATCAATCTGCCCACGCTCAACTACCAGTACACGCTCGACGATCCTTTTTTTACTAAAGATAATCCGCTGGTAAAAGAAGGGACCGCCAACCTGATGGAGTTTTTTAAGCATGCAGCCTACTATGGCGTGTTTAAATATCACGATGCATCGTACAGGCCGCTGATGCTGATAAGCTTTGCAATAGAGAACGAGTTTTTCGGCTTCGATCCTAAGATCGGGCACTTGGTGAATCTGATCATTTTTTGCATACAGATAGTAGTTTTGTTTTTAGTGTTGCGGCGGGTGTTTCATAAAATGTCGCCGTGGATCCCGTTTTTTATCATGTTGCTGTTTGAGCTGCACCCTATACATACCGAGGTGGTGGCCAGCATAAAGAGCCGAGACGAGTTGCTGTCGCTACTGCTGTCGGGGCTTACTATGCTGCTGAGCTTTAAGTATATAGATACCGATAAGAATAAATACCTGGCTTTTTCTGCCATTGTGTTCTTTTTTGCGCTGATGAGCAAGGAAACATCTATTTGCTTTGTGGGTATAGTCCCCATGTCTATATACTTCTTTCGCGATGTAAGCATAAAGAAAATAGCCATTACCGTAGCGCCCTACCTGGTAGTGTCGGTTATATATATGGGTATGCGTGCCGCATTTATAGAGAGCGACGGCGAAAAAGTGCGCATATTGGTAAATAACAATGCCCTGATGGCGGCAGCCAACTATGGCGAGAAGCTGGCAACGGCGCTGTTTATACAGCTCAAGTATGTGCAGTTGCTGGTGTTTCCGCATCCGCTTTCTTACGACTATTCTTACAACCAGATACCTATTATAGATTTTACCAACCCCAAGGGGTT
>CAZLPE010000065.1:7870-10737 GCA_964561325.1 uncultured Flavipsychrobacter sp. | reverse complement strand
CGCTGGCCAACGCAAAAGCGCCCATGGCGGTAATAGCCATAATAGCCATACTGTACAGCGTAAAAACGATAGCCCGAAACGAGGCATGGAGCAGCAATCTGGCGCTTTACGAAACCGGTATAGAAACTGCCCCCAATAGCTGGCGAGCCCACAACCTGCTGGGTGTGGAGTATACCAAAATGATAAGCGCCGAAAAAGACCCAAAGGTGAAAAATGACTTGTTCAGAAAGTCGGTATACCATTTCGATCGCAGTCTGGAGATATTGCCGGGCAGCCCCGAGGTGATGTTGCTGAAAGGCTATGCCTACGACTTTATGGGGCGCGACGATTCGGCTGTGCTGGCCTATGCCGCAACGCTGAAAATGGACACCAACAACCAGAAGGCCGCCAACAACCTGGGCGCAGTGTATCTGCGGCAGGGAAAATTTGCCGAAGCCATAGGCATACTGAGCAGGGTAGTGGCTAAAGACCCAACCTATTCAGAAGGTATGGTAAATCTTGCGGCATCGTATGGCAATTCGGGCAACTTTAAGGAGTCGATCAACTATTACGAAAAAGCCTACAAGGTCAATCCTAATCCGCCGCGCAACGTGTTGCAAAGTATGTGCAATGTGTACCGGTTTTTGGGCGACTCGGTCAATTCGCAGAAGTTTGGGGCGCTTGCGGCAAAAGCGCAATAGCCTCCATATGCAGTAGTAGAACAAAGCAGCGGCCGCCGGTCGCTGCTTTGTTTTGCGCGCTACCCGACAAAAGTGTCATGAAATAAGCGCGCCTACTGACGATACAACATACCGCATTGGCTGCGGCGCCGGTAAATGGCAGCATTTCTGCCATTTTTTCAGCAAATAAAGAATGGCATATTGATTGATAAAAGGTAAGAGACGCAAAGAGTAAAAAATCTGAGCGTCGACCAACAACGTAACAAATTTCAACAACAATAGATTATGGGAAAAATTATCGGAATTGACTTAGGCACTACCAACTCATGCGTGTCTGTAATGGAAGGAAATGAGCCAGTGGTTATAGCCAACGACGAAGGGCGCCGCACCACGCCTTCAGTACTGGCTTTTTTGAAAAACGGAGAGCGTAAAGTGGGCGATCCTGCAAAACGTCAGGCTATTACTAACCCTATCAACACCGTACAGTCGATCAAGCGTTTCATGGGTCGTCGTTTCGACGAGGTGACCAACGAAATATCGCACTTCACCTACAAGGTAACAAGAGGCGATAACAACACCCCTCGCGTAGATATAGACGGCAGACTGTACACACCGCAGGAAATATCTGCAATGATTCTTCAGAAAATGAAGAAAACAGCTGAAGACTTCCTGGGTTATGAAGTAAAAGAAGCGGTAATTACTGTGCCTGCTTATTTCAACGACGCTCAGCGTCAGGCAACAAAAGAAGCTGGCGAAATAGCCGGACTTACCGTTCGCCGTATCATCAACGAGCCTACGGCGGCAGCGCTGGCATATGGCCTTGATAAGCAACACAAAGACAGCAAGATAGCAGTGTTCGACCTTGGCGGCGGTACTTTCGACGTATCGGTTCTGGAACTGGGCGACGGCGTGTTTGAAGTGAAATCTACAAACGGCGATACCCACCTGGGCGGCGACGACTTTGATAAAGTGATTATGGACTGGCTGGCCGATGAGTTTAAGAAAGACGAAGCAATGGATCTGCGTAAAGACCCAATGGCTTGGCAGCGTCTTAAAGAAGCGGCAGAAAAAGCTAAGATAGAATTGTCTTCATCGCAAGAAACAGAAATAAACCTGCCCTACATCACCGCGATAGACGGCGCTCCGAAACACCTGGTGCGTAAAATGACGCGCGCTAAGTTTGAGCAGCTGGCTGACAGCCTCATAGAGCGCACGCTGGAGCCTTGCCGCAAAGCCCTGAAAGATGCAGGCATCAACGCAAGCGAAATAGACGAAGTAATACTGGTGGGCGGATCTACACGCATACCTAAAGTGCAGGAAGTAGTAGAAAAATTCTTTGGCAAAAAACCGCACAAGGGCGTAAACCCCGACGAAGTAGTAGCGATAGGCGCAGCTATACAAGGCGGCGTACTGACCGGCGACGTGAAAGATGTGTTGCTGCTCGACGTTACTCCGCTGTCTCTGGGTATAGAAACAATGGGCGGCGTAATGACTCGCCTTATAGAGTCTAACACTACCATACCTACCAAGAAAAGCGAAACCTTCTCTACGGCCAGCGACAGCCAGCCAAGCGTAGAAATTAATGTGCTGCAAGGCGAGCGCCCAATGGCTAAAGACAACAAAAACCTGGGACGCTTTATACTCGACGGCATTCCGCCGGCGCCACGCGGCGTACCGCAGATCGAGGTGATCTTTGATATAGACGCTAATGGTATGTTGCATGTAACTGCCCGCGATAAGGGTACCGGCAAGCAGCAGAACATACGCATAGAAGCTGGAAGCGGACTGGACAAGGCAGAGGTAGAACGCATGAAAAACGAGGCTAAAGCCAACGAAGAAGCCGACAAAAAAGTGCGTGAGCGCGTAGAAAAGCTAAACAAAGCCGACGGTTTGATTTTCAATACGGAAAAACAACTGAAAGAATATGGCGATAAAATACCAGCGGCAAAACGCAATGTGATAGAAGAAGCAGCCAACAAACTGAAAGCTGCCCACAAAGCAGAAGACCTGGACGGTATAGACAAAGCTGAAGAAGAACTGAACGCAGCATGGATGGCGGCAAGCGAAGAAATGTATAAAGCAGGCGCCGATGGCGGAGCCGGCGGACAACAACCTAACGCAGGCGGCGACGGACATGTAGCTGACGCAGAATATGAAGAAGTAAAATAAAAACCGCAAAGGTATATAACAAGTCAGGGGCTGTTCCGG
>CAZLPE010000065.1:0-7770 GCA_964561325.1 uncultured Flavipsychrobacter sp. | reverse complement strand
TTGTGTGCCGCCGCAATAGTCGTGTGCGCTACTGTATTTGTAGTGTTGTGGCTCACAAACAAAGCCCGCTTCTACGGGATTATTGTGCAGATAATTGATGCGTTGCCTCAGCATCAAACCCGATGATAGTTGCACAGGATGGTTGTTCTGTATCCATAACTGAAAATCATTGTTGTTGCTATTATACCTACCCGCATTGCTGAACTGCTTCAGCATCCAGTCTTTACGACTTTCATAATTGCAATTTTCTATTTCTAAACGAATTTGTCTTGAGGTGAAACTTTTAAGGTCTCTAATTATTCCTTGTAGCGGCTTATCGCCATTTGTTCCCAAAATTAAATGCACATGACTTGTCATAATTACCCATGCGCCTACTACTAAACCTTTTTCTGCCTGGCAATACTTAACGCTATCTATAAATATTTGTCTGTAAGCGTCTCGAATGAACAAATCTATCCAGTTTATAACCGTGAAGGTTACAAAATAAAATTCCCTTTGATCTTCTATTTTATATTTAAGGCCCATATTTTTTTGTCTTGTGCATTAAAAGTATAAAGATTGGGGCGGAAAGTTTTGCTTTATCTGGTGTTGCCAGCGCTACTGCTATAAGCTGTGCTTGGGTACCGGTGTGCCAACGTCCCTAAGCGGGTTTCGTAAGCGCGATTGAACCTGTGGTACGGTTTTCGCAAGCGGGGCTTGCAAACGCTAGGACCAAGCGGGGCTTGGACCAGTATCGTATTTTTTGCAATGGGAAGTATATACCGAGTACGATACCAGCACAAGTATTGTATCTTTAGAACGCGAAACCTTGCATATAATGGATGGCACAAGACAGATGTTTTTTGTTTTCCGACCAAGGACTAATAGGCTCCCAGCCACAGTGCGGCGAATGGCGGCAATGTAGTATTGTGTTGTGCCTGTATTATCTCCTTATTCGCAGGTCTGAAAATCTGGCTTCGTGCCGTTTTTAGTTGAAAAGCTGAGAACTAAGTGGGGTATAATGCAATATGGGAAGCAATAAAAGAATTTAGTATTAATTATGAATAACACCCCCAATATAGTCTTGGAGAAGTTTTTAAGCATCATAGCTTCCTCTACAAAAGAAGAATTATTGCCAAATATGAAGCGATGTGGCATTTTGACAAGAGATTTTGAAACTAGATACATAGTTAACAATTTCTCAAAATCGTTTAAGAATATTATTTTTAATTATGATTGTAGCGCTGCTACTATGGATGCGGAAGACGGATCTCTATACAGAATTGAAATTGGTTTAGAAGACTCTTTATTCAAAATTAGATCATTTATGTTTCAATGTCAAGGATGTTTTGGTGCTGAAGAGTCATGTAATGTTTGTGGGGGACGTGGATGGGGGGTATTATAGGTTAGAAAACTCCATGCCTACTGGTCCAAGCGGGGCTTTGATCAATGATGTTGTATATTAAATATAAATAATTAAATATAAAAAATGAAGACATTTATATTGTGCATAACATTTATAGTGTTTTTTAGCAATTGTGGTATTTCACCCAATAGAACTCTCTTTAAGGACAAATACCTGATTTATACAGCTGCTATGAAGCTAGAGGACTCAACTTTTTTTTCGAATTACTTTACTACTTATAATAGCGATACAATAATTGAAGTGTCAAGTTCTTTCGGAGCACGCGCGCACCTTATTGGTAGATACCCTGGTGACACTACATCTTGGTATGTCCCCAGTTTTTCTAAATGTCCTTACACGGTTGAGCATCGTAAGGATGGCATCTATTTTGTTTATATCGTGGACGGGAAAGGGCATCCAATAAAGCGCTATCCAACAAATGTGTCGGATACTGTAAAGCGAGAAATGGATGATAGTTTCAATGTCATGAATGATTGGCTTCGTACATCTGTTTATACAGGAGCAGACACTGTGATTCATTTTTCCGGGAGGAAGCTAAAATGCAAAAAGTATATCAACGAGTACTATCGTTTAGGTGGTCGGTACACCGATGAAAGATATCTTGAAAAAGAAACTTACCTGCCGATAATCATCAACAATTTTACAGTTGACTACAATGAAAATATTTTAAATAAAACAACTTTTGTACTTCGGTTTTTGTTGGACAAAAAGGAGGTTGTTTCTAATGAGTTTGAATATCCCAATTACTTTTATCCTCCTGATCCTCATCAATTTGAAAGAGACACATCAAAGCAATTTGAAGAAAGAGATGGGAAGATTTTCTTGAAAAGTGATTTAATTTTACTTGATAAATTTAATATTAATAAATAACTAATCAACTGAACCCGCAACTACGACACATCAAGCAACTGACTGACAGGCAACAGCATTGGTAGCCACACCTCTCACTGGTCCAAGCGTCGCGCTTGGTCCCTAACGATGCAAGCGTCCCGCTTGCGACACCAGCAGAAGGCTCGGTAATGAAATGGATGCTTTAACCAATATACCCAACCCGGCCATGCGCGTCATTTGCATAGCAGGTTTCGCAAGCGGACGCTTACGATATTTAGGACCAAGCGGGACGCTTGGACCAGTTGGGGTATTTTTTTGCCGGAATGTATTTTTATATTATCTTACTGTATTTGCTAGATTTATATTTAACCTAGCTTTTAACGGCTCATAAATGGGGTTCGGATTATTATTGACTGCTTGAAGCAGGTATTCATTTAATGTTTTATACTGGTATACATCCTTTACTATCACAGTTTTTTCAAAAATTTTTAAGGTTTCTTCTGATGGATATTTTGCCATTGCATCGAAAAGGTCTTCCCATTGACTGTAGTCTGTATATGGAGTTAATTTTGCCCATTCAATCATGAAGTGTTTTTTTAGTAATGGATAGAATAATGTGTCGGGAAATTCCCGCACAGAACATGCAATATAAGATTGTTCCTCTGATAGCATTATTATTAAGTCTTTTACGTCGTTTTTATTATTGAATTTGGCCAATAGTAGTATTGCTATTGGTCGCTTACCTGATAAGGCTAAATCCCTAATTCTCGTGTAAAATCTTTTATCTAGTTTTCTATGACGAAGAAGGAAATCGTTCATTCCAATACTGGTCACACTACCAAAGAGCAGGATGCTATCAATTATTGCTTCTTGCGACAGTGTTAGTGTGCAATTATTCTTACTACTGAGATTATATAGAAACAGCTCGTTTGTAGAAATATAGCTACCACTGTAACTTTTAACTTTGGCTGTATCATCGATGTGTTTGAGCAATATTGGAAAAAGGTCAACGCGTTCTCGATAGGTGAGGGCTTTAAAGGCGTAATTTCTTACTGTGACATTTTCGTTATCTGTAAGATTAATAAGTTCAGCGTCTGTTGCAATCCCTTGTAGTTTTTCCAACCAGCCATATCCAGCGGCTCTTAGCACATTATCGGCAGCCATTCCGTCTACTATCATACTAATTTCCTTACTAAACACATTATTGTTGCGGTTCAACTGGTTTTCGGCTAAATTGCTGTAGGCTATTTGTATAATTAAACTAGGAAAATGTCTCTCAACAGAATCACTTCCAAAACCCTTTATTTTTTCAATTATTATTCTGTCACCAATTTTCATTCTGGATATCTTGGTTAGTACATCCTTGTCGAATGGACTGTTAGTAAGGTTATCTCCGGAAATGCTCTTGATTTCTACGTCATGATTTGTAATCAGACAGATATCATAACTTACAATTCGCCACCAAGGTTTCAGTTGGCATTCAGAGCAATAACATACCAATGCCGGATTAGCCAATATTTCGTTGACACTTGCAATTTCAAAGTTTATATTACCTATTTTTAAGGCAAAGTCTTTTGATTGGATAGCAGTAAATTCTTTAGAAAAAACCGATTTGTTGTTGCTATCATAAACATATAATTTGAAGCTCCCCGATTGGTAGGGACTAAAAATATAATTTTTTCCAACGGGCGCGATGTATCCGTCTTCAGTAGTTACTTTCGAATTAGTAGGGAGGTTTTTGATGGCAATGAGGTTTGGAAAACCACAATAAAGGATGTTTTGGGTAGAATCCTTGAGGCTGAGTTGGTATGTGATAATTTCTGCCATGGTTGAAATGGAACTAAAAAGAAATACCACGAAATAAATCAGCAATCGCACATACATAAGGTAAATATAACGCATTGTCGATTAATAAGAATTTGTCAAATTGTAAAAATTATTCCGCTGTTTGAACGTTAATAGTCGTTATGTGTAATTATTGCAATGTCAACTCGTCGCACGTTTAGACCCGTGGAGTAATTCGCGGCATGCCGCCGGCGCGGTTGTTTTACGTTAACGATATATAAATGTAGCGGTATTCCGGCCTAATAATCATTATTTTATTAATTTTATAGGTTGTAATACACAACTCCGTTTGGGGCTGTGTGAGCTGTGTTATCCTTATTCGAAGCTTTTTATAAACATTATCAGTAGGTTATGAAGTATATTTTATTTGTTTTGTCGTTTTTGGGTGTTTTTCTGGCAGGGGGGCAAGGTGTTGCGGTCTACGGTCAGCAGGCTACCGTTGTGGCCAAAAACGCCATGAACACAGGCATACGAAATTACCAGACATTTACAGCGCCCTATAAAAACACGGCTTCGGAAGCAGCGCAGGCTAATGCAGCTTTTAGCGCTCATCCCGAGGCGGGGCTGCTGTTTGCCGAGACGCCCTGCGATAATTGTTATGAACTGATCAGCGAGCGTACAGAAACGGGTAAAACTTTTGTGAAACTGGGCACAAACGGCAAAAGAATAGCGAGACAAACATCGGACAAGCCGATGCACTATCGCAATGACAAGGGCGAGTGGCTGACCGTAAAGGCGCAATTGCGCCCCGCCGGCGACGGCAGATATGCTGCGCCCGAGCAGGAATGCCCAACGCTGATAGATGCGCGCAACCGGTTTGCACAACTTGGCGCCGCCGGAGCTGGCATAAAATACAACAACGACCTTAGGCTGATATATGAGCGCACTGACGGTGTGCAAACAGATCTGGGCGCCGCCGACTGGACCCACCATACCGCAGGCGACGACGGAGTATATGTTACCAACGCCTGGCCGGGTATAGATATAGAAATGTATGCTTTTCGCGGAGCTATAAAAACAAATTTTATCATCAACAGGGCATTGCCTGCCTATGCCGGCGGCCGCCTGCTGGTGCGCGACCATGTGCAGTTGCCCGCTGGCTATAGCCTGTATGCGCAGGGCAAAACCACCTATACCGGTAATATGGAGGTGCGCAACGCCGACGGTAAAAAAATATACGATATGTCGGCGGCTACAGCCTTTGAAAAAGCCGATATAAAGCGCAGCCTTAAAATGCTGGAATACCGCATAGCCGGCAACGAGCTGGATATAGCCCTGCCCGGCGATTTCCTGAACCGTCCTTCGGCCGCTTATCCGGTTATTATAGATCCCCTGGTGTCTAATGCCACCATATCTTCGGTCAGCGGATCTACCTATAGTTCGGGCTGGACGGTAGGGTGCGTGTATACCAATGCTGCTACAGTACCGGCTCGGGTTACGATAACCGATGTGCAGTTTTCGTTTCAGTACGTGACCAGCGGCGGCGCCCTCCTCAACAATGGCGCTTTCGATTTTCGTCTGGGCACATGCCGCAGCCCCACGCCCACACTGCTCTGGTGGAACTGCAACAGCCTGCTAACGGGCACCTGCACAGGCACGGGCGCGTCTATATATTCATCGCTCTTTCCGTGTGTGCCGCCGCCGCAGTGCGCCCCATACGATATGGGTATAACCATGAATTTTTACCAAAACTACCTTGCCGATGCGCCATGCTCTAACGCCTACATTTCGGCGGGCA
Source organism: uncultured Flavipsychrobacter sp. (assembly GCA_964561325.1). Taxonomy (GTDB): domain Bacteria; phylum Bacteroidota; class Bacteroidia; order Chitinophagales; family Chitinophagaceae; genus Nemorincola. The sequence continues at coordinate 1,951 of CAZLPE010000065.1, read as the reverse complement.
GCCCGCTGACTATTACGGTGTTTGGCAATACCATAGAGCCAACAGCGGTCATCACCAGCGATTCTACTATTTGTCAGGGGCAGAGCGCCACGCTGTCTACCACGGCGCACAACGGCGTTGCGCCCTACACCTATACCTGGATGCCCGGCGGCCTTACCGGCACGCCCGTAACCGTATCGCCCACCGTTACCACTACCTACACAGTAGTAGCCACCGACCTGTGCGGCGAAACAGCGGCAGGTACCCGCATTATTAATGTTAGTCCGTATGCGCCCATAACCGGCGTTACATCAGTTTGCGTGGGCGGTACTACCACGCTTGGCAATACGCTGACGGGCGGCACTTGGCAGAGCTTAAATCCCAGTGTTGCGCTGATAAGCCCATCCACAGGCATTGTAATAGCCGTTGCGCCCGGTACATCCGCTATCCGCTACACTACACCCGGAGGATGTGTTGTCAGCGCAACAGTTACAGTCTTGCCATTGCCCTCAGCCATTGGCGGACCATCGACGGTATGTCAGGGCAAAACAATAACCCTTACCGACGCCACCGGCGGCGGCACATGGAGTAGCAGGCTGCCTGCCATAGGGAGCATAGATGCCGGAGGCGTAGTAACGGGCGTATTGAGCGGATCTACCATTATTACTTATACGCTTGCCACAGGTTGTTATGCAGTACATGCGGTTACGGTCACGCCCGTTGCCGCTATCAGCGGCTCGTCTACAGTATGCGTGGGCGGTAGTTTGGCGCTCTCTAATACAGTGCCCGGCGGTACCTGGAGCAGCGGAGCCACCTCTATAGCTCCCGTAAATCCTACTACGGGAGTAGTGTCGGGCATAGCCGCCGGAACGGCTGTTATTACCTACACAACGCCTGCGGGCTGTATAGCTACAAAAAATATTGCCGTTACGCTGCTTACCGCAATTGTGGGCGCAGGCACAGTTTGTCAGGGCAGCGCCACCACGCTGACCAATCCTACCTCGGGCGGCTCGTGGATAAGCGTATCGCCGGGAGTAGCGGTAGTAGGGTCGGGTACGGGTATAGTAACCGGCGTTAGCGAAGGCACTACTATCATAAGTTATATTACGCCGGGCGGCTGTTATGCCACTACCACAATGCTGGTATATCCGCTTGCGCCTATTACGGGGCCGGCTGCTGTATGCGAGGGTAGCGATATAACGCTGACCGACGCCACAGCAGGCGGCTCGTGGAGCAGTCTTACACCAGCGCTGGCAAGCGTTGGGTCGCTGTCGGGCATAGTTACGGGCATTGCCAGCGGCGTAGCAACCATAGCCTACACCACCGCCGACGGCTGCGTGGCTACCGCTATAGTAAATGTAAATCCGGTCAACCCTGTTACGGGCGCCTTAGTAATATGTCAGGGCGGCTTTACATCGCTCACCAATGCCACCCCCGGCGGCACATGGACCAGCGGCAACACCGCAATAGCTACTGTAGGTTCGCTATCGGGTATAGTGTCGGGCGTAGGCGCGGGCACGGTAGCTATTACTTATACCAATCCGTACGGCTGTATTGCCGCGGCCACCGTAACCGTAAATCCCATTTCGCCCATAGCAGGCGCATTGTCGGCATGTATGGGCGATGGTTCTATACTTACCAATGCTACCCCCGGCGGCACATGGAGCAGCGCTAACCCTGCTATAGCCGATATTGGCAGCATTAGCGGCGCTGTGTCGGCATTGGCTGCAGGCACAAGCGCCATACGCTACACTACGGGAGCGGGCTGTTTTGCCACAGCTACATTTACCGTTCATCCCATATCGCCCATTACCGGCCCTACTGCATTATGTTTCTTCACCACGCTTGCCAATGCCACCCCCGGCGGATCGTGGGTGAGCAGTAATTTGCTCGTTGCTACAGTAGGCTTTAGCACGGGCGTAGTTACCGGAGTATCGGCAGGCACAAGCGTTATTACCTATACTACTGCGCG
>CAZLPE010000064.1:0-21126 GCA_964561325.1 uncultured Flavipsychrobacter sp. | reverse complement strand
GCCCCCCTACTCCACGCACTTCATCATACTGTCCCACAGGCGCACTGCCGCGCCGTCCCAGTCAAATTTGCGCACCTGCTCCGGAGCTTTGGCTATAAGGCGGTTGCGCAGGGCTTCATCCTTGTATATCAGGTGCATATTATTGGCTATATCCTCCGGGCTCGACGGATCGATCAGCAAGGCGGCTTCGCCCGCCACCTCGGGCATAGACGATGTGTTGCTCACTATTGCCGGCACATTGCACTGCAAAGCCTCCAGAATAGGTATACCAAAACCCTCGAACAACGATGCATACACCAGCGCATAAGAAGCGCCTATCACTTTCGATAGTTCGTCTACATTCATATACCCTACCCATCGCACATCTTCTTTAAAGGGCATCTCCTGCTTCATTTGGTCTACCTCGTCATACTTCCATGCCGGGCGGCCTGCTATCACCAGTTTCATATTAGTGCGCTGGCGCTTTTTAAACAGCACAAACGCTTTTAGCAGGTTCACAATATTTTTGCGGGGGTGCAAGGCGCCTGCAAACACAAAATATTCGCAGCCGTCGGCATACTTTTTCTTCACTGCTTCGCGTTCATCATGCTGCAGCGGTTTGTATTCGTCGTGGGCGCCATTGTATATCACATCAATATTCTTGAGGTCTATACCGTAGCGTTTGTTTATATCTATTTTAGAGTAGGTAGAAACTGTGGCTATACGCTTGGCCTTGCGTGCAAACAGCGGCGAATAGTGCCGCCAGTACAAACGATGGCTCAAAACAAAATGTTCGGGATAATGCTCAAATGCCAGATCGTGTATCACCAGACAGGTAGGCACCTTTGTGCTCAGCGACATAAAACTGTCGGGCGATAAAAATAAATCGATTTTATACTTGCGCAGCATGGCCGGTATGCTCCATTCAAACCACAGGTAAAACAACACAGGATGCCGCGCCTGGGGGTATACAACCACCGGCGTAACATTTGGCGCAAAAACAAATGATGGGTCGTAGGCTCTGTCGAAAAAGAAAACAAAATCATGTTCAGGATGATTCCTGACAATTCTTACAAGCGTTTGATAAGTAAACCAACCTATACCTTCGAGCTTTCCTTTTAACAGCAACCGTGTATTTACAGCAATTCGCATACCTTCTGACAACAAAAATATACTTTTACTGCTTCTTACGCCCGTTAAATATACCAATGCGCCGCTTTTTTGTAAAAAATATCCTTTTCGTTATCGCAGTCAATGTATTGGTAAAGCCCGTATGGGCATTATTTATAGATCGTACTGTGCAAAACAGAGCGCTCACCGGCACATATGGCACCTATCAGGCCCTGCTAAGCGTCAGCATCATTTTTCAAATCATTCTCGACTTTGGCATCACCAGTTACAACACCCGCACTATAGCCCAAAACCCCGACCGCCTGCCTGCTTTGTTTCCCAGTATGCTTTCTGCGCGCCTCGCGCTCCTGCTTGCCTACATGACGCTGGCTTTCGGCGCGGGCTGGGTTGCAGGCTACCGCGGCTGGGAGCTCTCGCTGCTGGTGGGCGTCTTGCTCATACAGTCGCTCAATTCGCTGGCGGCTTTTATACGCAGCAATATAGCCGCCCTACAAAAATTCAAAATAGAAGGCTTACTTTCTGTATCAGACCGCCTGTTGATGATAGTTATTTGCGGTTTTCTGCTCCTCTACCCGCCCACAGCCCACAATTTTCGCATAGAGTGGTTTGTAGGCGCCCAGATATTCTGCTACGCCGTCGCCGCCACCGCAGGCTACCTCATTTTACGCAGGCTGGCCGGCGTAAAGCTCAGTTTCACACTTCACGGGCCTACTTTACTCAAGATTATCAAAGAGAGCCTGCCCTATGCGGCGCTTATCTTCCAGATGTCTATTTACAACCGCGCCGATGTTACGCTTATGGAGCGCATATGCCCCGATGGTAAAGAGCAGGCCGACATATGGTCGGCGGCGTTCCGGCTCATGGATCAGGCAAATATGTTCGGATTGATGTTTGCCACCATACTCTTGCCTATGTTTGGGCGTATGCTTGCCGAAAAACAAAATGTGCAACCTATCGTAAAACTCTGCGTCAACATGTTGTTGCCGCTGTCTTTTATGGTGGCTGTTGCCGGCATCTACTTCAGCGCAGACATTATGGGCCTGCTGTACGATAAAAGCAGCGCCAATCCGGAATACCGTATGGTGTTTGCCATACTCATAGCCTCTTTTCCGGCATGGTGCCTCATGTATGTCTATTCTACCTTGCTCACCGCAAAAGGCAGCCTGAAAACGCTCAATATTATTGCTTTCGGGGGAGTGGTGTTCAACATCTCGCTCAATCTCCTGCTTATACCGCACCACAAAGCCATTGGGGGCGCCATCACCTCGCTGGCTACGCAAAGCCTGCTGGCGGTAGCCTTTATCATCTTCGCGGCCCGCATCATAAAACTCCCGTTCAACCCAAGGTGGATAGCGGCGCAATTGGGGTATCTGGTTCTGGTAGCGGGGCTTGCGCAGGGGCTTACTACTGTTATGAAGGGCGCTTTTTGGGTAACACAGCTCCTCGCCTTCGGCGCAATATGCATGGCGTTTATGTTTGTGTTCCGTTTTGTATCGGTGGCGGCCATAAAACAACTCATGAACAGGGGCGACAATTAGCGCAACTTAGTTTTCCTGCACAGGATGCACCAGGCCGGGCAACTCGCGCGCCTCGCGCTTTATGATATATACCGCCCGCGGGCTCACCGTAATACCCTTGCCCCACTTCATAGCATACACCTTCGTAAACTCTGCGCCAAAGTAGAGTATCATAGCCGAATAATATATCCACGATAGCATGAGGATGATAGAGGTTGCCGCTCCATATACGCTAAAACTCTTAGAGATACTGAAATAGTAGGTAATAAGAAATTTCCCTATCAAAAACAGCACGCCTGTAAAAGCTGCGCCTATCAGCGCATCGCGCCAGTATATTTTTGCATCGGGCAACACCTTGAACACTATGGCAAACAACACGGTAACAATAACATAGAGTATACCAATATTAAACCCATTTACCAATACCAGATCTATCTCGCCCATAAACTTGGGCAAGTGTTTCAGTGCAGAAAGACGACCCGCTATCATATCCATAACCAGATTCAGCAGCAGCGAAGCCATCATTACTACGCCCAGTCCTAATATAAGCACAAACGACAAAAGCCGGTCCACCAGATACTTCAGCCAGCTGCGCTTTGGCTTTGCGCGGATAGACCATACATAGTTTATAGAGCTTTGTATTTCGGTAAATATGCCGGTGGCGCCAAACACAAACACCAATGCCCCTATTATTCCAAATAAAGTATTGTTGTTTTGCAAACTCAGGTTCGATAATATGCTTTTTGCCTGCGCAGCCACCGTCGGCCCCGTCACCTCGCTCAGTTGTTCAAAAACCTGACTTGTTACATCGGCCTGCTTGTAAAAAACGCCAAGTATAGTGATGATTACCAGCAACAGCGGCCCTATAGAAAACAACGTATAGTAGGCCAGCGATGCGGCCAATTTGGTGGCATGATCGTCGGCAAAGTCGTTGCCGGCCTCAACAAGTATATCTACAAAACTCCTGAATTTAGACGCCATATAACTCTGATTTTTTACCCTGCAAGCAACGGCTCTCTTGCCTTAATTGGGCGAAGATAGCGGCGATTGCACGATTTGAACAACGTTTTTGCAAAACGCATGCCGCTACTCCCATTCGTAATCGCGCTCCACTATTTTCTTTAGCCTGCTTACCAGCAAATAAGTAGCCGGACACAAGGCCAGATTATTTTTATAGGTTTCGTTATAATCATCAAACGGCGCGCTGTTGTGGTGCGGAAACTGAGCGCAGTCTTTAGGCCGCACATCATAAATAGAGCACGTATTGTCAGCCAAAAACTGACAGGGTTGCGTATTATTTACCCAGTCGCCGTTTTCTTCTTCTTTATGCAGCCAGCGGCTCACAAACTCCTGCGGCGTTATGGCCAGATAGGCCGATATACGCAACACATCCGATTTTTTGTATGTCGGGGTCATCGTTTTGCAGCAGTTGGCGCAAGAGGTGCAGTCTACTTTCTGCCATACGGCGGCATCTACTTTTGCCACAACTACAGGCAGGTCTTCAGGTACAAGCGTATCCAGTCGATCGAGAAAATCGCCCAGCGACTTTTTTCCCTCATTAGCCGTTATCCTGAATTGTTTTAAGTTCATGCACAGTAAAGATACGGTAACCGAATCAGAACAGCCGCTTGTTTTTGCGAATGGTTGCCATGTATTCCTGTAGGTCGGCGCTGGGCTTTAGCCACAGCAGCATAGCCCCATATACGGCCACTATCAGCGCGCTGCGCACTGCTACATCCAGCGCGGCATGCACAAAAATATGATGCCCGTCCTCAAAAAAACGCGGCAAAAAATACCCGACGGCAAATGCCGGCGCAGACGCCAGCAGGGCAAGCAGCGTATTGTTGGTAAACGGCAACATGTTTAGCTTCTTCCATACAAACACGCACTTTATGGCATTAAACACCACCACGGTAATTGTAGTGCTCCATGCCGCACCCGCCATACCAAAGTGAGGCACCAAAAACCTGATAAGCCCATAAAGCACGGCTATGAGCGCCGTAGACAAATACACATTAAACTTGTAGTAGTTGGTAATAGTAAGCACCTGATCGTTCATGCCCGTAGCTATATTCACAATACTACCTACAAACAATATCAAAAACACCGGTATTATCTCCTCATAGCCCGGCTTGTCTATCACCACCAGCGCATTGTGCAGATTGCAACACAGCAAGGCGGCAATACACAAAGTTGGGATGAGCATATTGATAGACGCACGCACAAATATGTCTTTAGCCTTGGGTATATCGTCTTCGGTAAATGCCTTAGCCAGCACGGTGAAGCTTGCAGGCATAAGCGCCTTGAGCGGCAGCTGCAAAAAAGAAATGAGGATACCCGCTACCCTATATACCGCCACCGATGCAAAACCTGAATGATCGTACAGCGGCAGCAGCAAAATATCCATTGTGGTAATGAGCATGATAGATACCCCCAGCAGCAAGTGATACCAAAAAAACAAAGCGAGGTCCTTGTACTCTGCCTTAGAAAAATCGGAGAAGCGAAGCGAAAAACCGAACGACGGCGTTTTGAGGGCAAGCAAAAAATAAATAACTACCGGAATGACATATATAAGTATAGAGCTGGCCAGAAAAACGGTGAAATTGATGTAGTTGAACGCAAACAACATGATAATGACCACATTCAATACCCGTAAGCCTATCTCGCGAATAAATGCAGCTATTGCCACCTTCAGTTGTGAACCCAGGTATTGCTCCAGCATAACCTGATAAATAAACAAAAACGCATACACGGGCAGCCACATATAGTAGCGCGCCATAAGCGGTATATCTATGGCCTGAAAATGCCTCAATACAAAATCTTTGAGCAAATAATACGCTATAGCCACCAACACCGAGAGTATGGCCGGAATGCCGAGACATAGCGTGAGCAGCAACTTACGCTTTGCCTCGTCGTTGGCCAGCCTGTGCACATACACGATCAGCGTACTGCTGAAACCCAGAAAAATTAGGTGCGACAGGGTGACAGCCTGCGTAGTAAGCGTATTGCTGAAACCCAGCGGCTGGCGGGGAATATAACGTATAGATAACCAGGATATAAGTATACCCAAAGCCGCCCCGAAAGAAACGATAATCAGATTTTTTGCAGATTGCCGGAAGACAATACCCATAAAGACAAAGGCAACTTTTAATGCGGAAGGCCAAAATTAGTCAATTAATAGCCGGAATTTTATACTTTTGAAATATAATACCCATAAAATTAGATTAAAAGTAATATGAGCGTAAAAATCAAGAGAATTTTAAGGAAGCTTAAATCGTTTGGGTCGGTAATGACCGGCATCGGGCATGTTACTTTTTCTCAGTTTGGCGAAGATATTATCATCATCAGAATGCTGGAGCGATTTGGCGTACAAAACATTACCTACCTTGATATTGGCGCCAATGACCCTATTATGGGCAGCAACACCTACGGACTATACCTGCGCGGCTACCGCGGCGTACTTGTAGAACCTAACAAATCGCTCTTCAACAAATTACTTAAAGTTCGCCCCGAAGATAAATGCCTGAACATGGGCATAAGCAACGGCAACCAAACAGAAGCCGACTACTATATGTTTTCTGAAGCCAACTGCGGCATGAATACTTTTTCTAAAGAAGAGGCGCTGAGCTACGAAAAAGACGGCATGAAAATAGAACAAGTAGTAAAAATGCCCCTGAAAGACATAAACGAACTACTGGCCGAGCATTTTAAAACCGCGCCCACCGTGCTATCTATGGATGTGGAAGGACTGGATGAGATGATACTGAACAAATGGGATTTCAGCAAATGGCAGCCGCTGCTCATATGTCTGGAGAGCGTAGTATTTAAAGCTAACGGAGACTTTGTAAAACGCGACAGTATGCTGAAACTTATGGCGTCGAAAGGATACTATGTATATGCCGACACCCACATCAACACCATATTTTGCCACCAGCAGCAATACAACAAACTGGTAAACAGATAACTTAGCGTAAAACAACTTTTAATAAAATAAACGGTATGGGAAAGCCGTTGTAAAACAAATCTTAAAAAACGAATTCACCAGACTGCGACCGCATAGTACCGGTTAACTTTGATAGTAATTCGCTTATTTGATAAAATCCCTTATTTTAGCCCTGATGCAACCAGACATTTCTATAGTAATACCCTTGTTCAACGAAGAAGAATCGCTGCCCGAACTGGTAGAATGGATAGAACGTGTGTGCAAGGAAAACAAATACAGTCATGAGGTGATCATGATAGATGATGGTAGCACAGACAACAGCTGGAACGTAGTAAAAGAACTGTCGAAAAAACACAGCGCTATCAGAGGTATCAGGTTTCAACGCAACTATGGCAAAAGCCCAGCGCTATACATGGGCTTCAAAGCTGCCGAGGGCAATGTGGTAATTACCATGGATGCCGACCTGCAAGACAGCCCCGATGAAATACCCGGACTGTACAAAATGATAGTGGAAGACGGCTACGATCTGGTTAGCGGCTGGAAAAAAGTAAGGTACGATAATGCACTCACTAAAAACCTGCCAAGCAAGCTATACAATGCCGTAAACCGCCGTTTCAGCGGGTTAAAACTGCACGATATGAACTGCGGACTGAAAGCCTATAAACGTAAGGTAATCAAGAGCATTGAGGTATATGGCGAAATGCACCGTTTTATACCGGTGCTGGCTAAGCATGCCGGCTTCAAGAAAATAGGCGAGAAAGTGGTGGTGCACCGCCCTCGCAAATATGGCGTTTCAAAATTTGGGTGGGAGCGGTTTATCAATGGCTTCCTCGATCTTTTATCCATCCAGTTCGTAAGCCGCTTTGGCAAAAAACCTATGCACTTTTTCGGGGCGCTGGGCGCTTTTACGTTTATGGTAGGTTTTGTTATTGTGTTCTGGCTCATCATTCAGCGCCTTACAGAGGGCGCCAGCTTTGGGCTTACGCACAAGGTGGGCTTCTTTTTAGCTCCGCCCGTAATGATAATGGGCACCCTCTTCTTCCTGACAGGTTTTATTGCCGAACTGGTGGTGCGTAATGCCGCCGACCGCAACATGTACCTGACCGAAGAAAAAATAGGTTGGGATCAAACCAATTAATAATTTATTGCTATTTATTGCCCTTTAGTAATCAGCCGCATATTTTCCGGTATCAGGCATTAACATTTTTTTATTTGCCTGATACCATTATTCTCGTTAATTTCTGTCAAATTTGTGCAATTATTAGTTTCCCATGCACAAATTTCGTTATTCCTTTTGTTTATTCTTGATTACCCTATTATCTGTTGCTTGCTATGGTCAAACCGGCGGCCCTAACGTAGGCAGTATTTCCGGAAAACTTGCCGACGCTAAAAACAATCCGGTATCATATGCCACCGTCACATTGCTACGCACCGACATGACCGTGGTAAATGGCGACCTGAGCAAGGACGACGGATCGTTTAGAATAGAGCCAACCGGTATTGGCACATTCAAGTTGCGCATAGAGTCTATAGGCATCGCCACCAAAACCATAGATGTAACCGTAACCGCCGACGCCCCCGATAAAAAACTGGGCACAATAAAGGTAGCCGAGATAGAGAACAAACTGGGCGAAGTAAGCGTGGTGGGCGAAAAACCCGTAATGGAACTTAAGGTAGACAAAAAAGTATTTAACGTAGACAAAAACACCACTACTGCGGGCGGCAGCGCCACCGATGTGTTGCAGAATGTGCCTGCGGTGTCGGTAGATGCCGATGGCAATGTGAGCCTGCGCGGCAAAAGCGGCGTAACGATACTCATAGACGGCAAACCCGCCACCATGCTGGGTTCCGACGTAGCCTCTGCATTACAGAGCCTTCCAGCAGGCAGTATAGAAAACGTAGAAGTAATTACCAACCCTTCTGCTAAATATGATGCGCAAGGCACCACAGGTATCATCAACATCATTACCAAAAAAGATGGCCGTTTTGGCATGAACGGATCTGTAACGCTGGGGGCAGGCACCCGCGATAAATATAACGGCAACCTGAGCCTGAATGTGCGCAAGGGCAAATGGTCGGCATTTGTAAACAGTAGTTTCAGGATCAACAATACGTTCAATAACGTAATCACGCACCGTAAAGACAAAGACACATCCATAGGCGGCGATATACGGTCGTACTATACCTACGAGCATGTGCCGCGCGCATTTAACGGAACGTTTAATACTATTGGCGCCACTTTTGACCCCAACAAATACAACTCGATCACCGTAACGCAAAATATCAACCTAATGGAGTTTTCTTTCCGCGACAATTCCGACTACTATGTTTACGGTAATCCCGATGAAAGCGGCGCTGCCTTCTTCCATCAAAACAGAAACAGCAGTTTTTACGGCGGCCCGTTTTCGCTTTCATCGGCTATAGACTACAAGCATAAATTCAAGAAAAAAGATGAAGAGCTGAGCATAGACGGCACCTACGCAAGCACTACCATGCACCGCAACCAGGAATACACCACCTACAATTACCCAAGTATCACTCCAAACCCTATCAGGGAGCGCGCGCCGGGCGACGGATCGAACAGCACGCTTACCGTTTGGGCCGACTATACCGACCCGTTGTTTACTAAAAACGGCAAGCTTGGAGTAGGTTTCAAATCACAGTTCTACACATTCAACAGCAAAAACAACCCTATAATAGACAGCCCCGGCATAGGCGAAAAAGTAGACTCCAGCCTGCTTTCTTCCTACGACTACACGCAGCAAGTGCACGCAGGCTACGTAAACTGGAGCGACCAAATGGGTAAATTTAGTTACCAATTGGGGCTTAGAGCCGAGGATGCGGTATACGATGGTACGGGCAATGTGCCGCGTAAGGCTACGTTTCACAACAGCTTTTTCAACTTTTTCCCCTCGGCATTTATCTCTTACCAATTGCCCAAGCAGCAAAGCGTATTTCTCAACTACAGCAGGCGCACCAACCGTCCGGGCTTTATGCAGTTGCTGCCGTTTGTAGACGTATCGAACCCAAGTACAGTAAACAAGGGCAACCCCGACCTTATACCTGAGTTTATCAATAACGTAGAGTTTAGCTATAACAAACTCGACAAACGCGGCGACAACTTTATAGTGAGCGCCTACTACGCCTATACCGAAAACCTTATAGAGCGCCTGACGCGCCCTATAAAGGCCGATGAAGCAGCGCTGTATGGCGTATCGCAAGGCAATTTGTTTACTCAGCCAGTCAATATAGCATCGGGCGCAACCTACGGCTTGGAAGGCACCGGCAACATCAAGATCATACCTATATGGGATGCGACAGTTAACCTGAACTTTTTCCAAAACCAATTGATCATTGGCAATATAGATACTGCCTATCGTAAATACTTTAGCAACAACAGCGGCTTTACCTGGTTTGGCAAAGTGAACACCAACCTTAAACTGCCCAAGAATTTTTCGTTGCAGGTAAATGGCAATTTCGAATCGGCTAAGGTTATTGCTCAGGGTAATCTGGCCGAAACCTATTGGGTAGATGTAGCGCTGAAAAAAACATTCTGGAAAAATAAAGCTACGTTGGTGCTCAATTGCTCCGATGTGTTTAAAACCCATCGCTTCATTACCAATTACAATATAAACGCCTACAACCAGTCTATAAACCGCGTAAAAGAAACCCGTATTGGCAACATTACGTTTACCTACAAATTTGGAAAAACAGATGTTGGTAAGGCCAAGGAAGGTAAAAAAGACAAGCCCGACGAAAAACTGAAGCCCGAAAAACCCAGAAGCGAAGACCGTGATAAAAACCTGAAAGAAGGCGACGATAACGATCAGGGCGGAGGAGGACAAGGCGGAGGAAATAATAAGGGCAATAAGGGAAGTAATTAATTTGGAACTATCTTTGATAGAACATACAAAAAGCGCTCTATGATTATTTTAAAAAGAATATTCTTGTCGGCTATTATGCTGTCTGCAATATCAAGCGCCAGTCAGGGCCAGATATTGAGAGATTATGTAAACGATGCGCAGCATGCCGTAGGTACTTTTACAAAAAAGACCAAGGGCGGCGGAGCGCTTACCGAGGCCGACATATCGGCGGGCCTGAAGCAGGCGCTGCAAGTAGGCGTGCAAAACGCAACCAACAAAGTATCTGTAGCTAATGGTTTCTTCGGCAATGCGCTGATAAAAGTACTGATGCCGCCGGAAGCAAAAAAAGTAGAAAATACGCTGCGCCAGATAGGCATGGGTAGTCAGGTAGACAAGATGATACTGACCATGAACCGCGCAGCAGAAGATGCATCGGCAAAGGCGGTACCCATATTTGTGAACGCCATAACCAGTATGTCTATACAAGACGCTATGAGCATACTGAAAGGCGGCAACGACGCTGCAACGCAATACCTGAAGCAAAAAACTACCGCATCGCTCACCGCAGCTTTCAGACCGGTTGTGGCGCAGTCGCTCGACAAGGTGAACGCCACTAAATATTGGGCCGACGTATTTAACATCTACAACGACCTACCCACAACGTTCAAGAAGGTGAACCCCGACCTGACCGGCTACGTAACCGAACGCGCGCTGAACGGCCTGTTTGTATACATAGCCGACGAAGAGTCGAAAATACGATTGAACCCGGCTGCACGCGTAACAGACCTCTTGAAAAAAGTGTTTGGCAGCAAATAACCCGAAGGGTGAAATATAAATTGTTGATAAAACAATTGTAAAAATAATCTGGCTTAGCCCGTTGTGGGTTTGGCGTTTATAAACAAATAGCTTTATCTTGCAGAGGTGTAGCTAAAGGCTGTTTGTTAGATTCAATAAAACTGAAATGCATTATGTCGCTCGAACAAAAAAATGATCTTATCAACTGGTGGAACGAGCAATCGTTTGCCGGCAAGGAACTTTTTATGCTGGATGAAAACGGCGCGTTGTCGCTACGCTCTACGGGAAACCTGAAAGAACGCGTAGTTGCCAACCTGTCGGCCGAAAACGCTGATTTTATATTACGTAACCTGCAAGAAAAATTTACCGCCGCTGAGTTAAAGTTTAAAGAGCTGGAAGCCGAATGGGCTGCAACAGAAGATAAACTGAAATTGGCCGATAAAGTAGGACACCAGAAAGAATACCTGCAACATGTAAATGCAGTAGGCGATTTCAGCAAAATACTTACCGCTGTAGCCGACTGGGAAAAGGTGGTAAACGAGCTTATGGAAGTGAACTACGCCGCCAAAACAAAACTGGCCGAACTGGCCGAAAGCGTAGCCGACAGTGTAAACTGGAAGGATGCCAACCAAACGCTGCGCGAAGTGGCGGAAAAATGGAAACAGGCCGGACACGTAGATAAGTTTAGAAACGACAAACTGTGGAATAGAATAGAGGTAGCGCGAAAAACATTTCACGAACGCAAAAGACTACACCACGAAGAAGAAGAAAAAGACTTGCTGGTAAACCTGGATCTGAAAATTGATCTGGTAGAGCAGGCCGAATCTATAGCAAACTCAACCGACTGGAAAAATACAACCGAAGTTTTTCATCGCCTCACCGAGGAGTGGAAAACTATAGGCCATACGCTCAATAAAAAGAATGAAGAATTGTGGCAACGCTTTCTGGCGGCTAAAAGCACATTCTTTGAGCGCAAAAGAGAGCACTATGGCAAAGTGCAGGTAGAACAGGAACATAACTATGCCGTAAAACTAACCATTGTAGAAAAAGCCGAAGCGCTGCGCGCAAGCACAGAGTGGAACGCTACATCGCTGGCATATGCCGGACTGATGGAGGAATGGAAGAAAACCGGACGTGTGCCCCACGAAAAAGCCGACGAACTCTGGAAACGCTTCACCGAAGCGCAGGAACAGTTTTTTGACGCTAAACGCCGTCATTTCGATGAAATAAAAACCGTTCAGGAAAACAACTACCTCCTGAAAAAAGCCATATACGAGCAGGCCGAAAACCTGAAAAACTCTAACTACTGGAGCGAAACCACTACAGTGATGAATGAGTTGCTCGATGAATGGAAAAAAATTGGCCCCATTCCGCGTTCTTACGGCGATAAAATGTGGGAAGATTTCAATGCCGCTCGCAAATACTTCTTTAACCGTAAAGACGCCAGCCGCGAACTACGCAAAATACAAGCCGAGCAACAAGTGTTGGCCCGCAAACAACAAGTAGAAGCCCAGATAGCGCTGCGCAAACTGCAAGCCAAAGAACTGGTAATACAACTGGCTAACGACATAAAAGAAGAAGAAGAAAAACTGGCCGACTTCAAAGTAGCCATCAACAACATACAGCCCGGCAAAAAAGCAGCCCAACTAAAATCGCACCTCGAGCAGCTGATAATAGAAGGCGAACGCCACATGAAAAGGCTGACTGAAAAATACGCACAGGCCAAAGAAGACCTGAAAGTACCGGAACAAACAGCAGAAGTAGAAAATGGCGCAGAAAACGCCATGGCACAAGACGAAGGAGAACCGGCTATGGAAGGAAACAACGAAATGAACTAATATTAAGTATATAAACGAACAACCCGGACCGCATGGTCCGGGTTGTTCGTTTATATACTCGCCCTATGAAAAATGTTAGCTTATATTATCCCCTCGCGCACCAGATCGTGCAGGTGTAGCATGCCGGCATAGGCGCCATTTTTGGTTACTATAAGCTGGGTAATATCGTGTTTGCGCATTAATGCAAGCGCTTCTGTTGCCAATTCGTTTGCGTCTATCGATTTCGGATTTGGCGACATAATGTCCCGGGCCTTTAGTATTGCCGGCGTTTCGTGCTTTTCCAGCATACGGCGCAGGTCGCCGTCGGTTATTATGCCCATCAGGACTCCGTCGGGGTTTGCTACTGCGGTTGCGCCCAGCCGCTTACCCGATATTTCGTATATCACCTCCCTGAGGCTACTATCAGGCAATACGCAGGGACGCTCGTTACGATCGCTCATCTCGGCTACCTTCAGGTACAGGCGTTTGCCCAAAGCCCCACCGGGATGGTAGCGGGCAAAATCGCGCTCCGTAAAGCCCTTCAGGCGCAACAGGCACACAGCAAGCGCATCGCCCATCACCAGTTGCGCCGTAGTGCTGTTTGTTGGCGCCAGGTTATTGGGGCAGGCCTCTTTATCTACTGTGCTGTTTATGAAAATATCTGCATTGGTAGCAAGGTAAGACGTAACCGACCCGCTGATAGCAATAAGCGTATTGCCGAAATTTTTGATGAGCGGAACCAGCGCTTTTATCTCGGGGCTTGTGCCGCTTTTAGAAATTAGAATAACAACGTCGTTGGGTTGTATCATACCTAAATCGCCATGTATGGCGTCGGCGGCATGCATAAATATTGCCGGTGTGCCGGTAGAATTGAACGTAGCAACAATTTTTTGCGCTATTACTGCGCTCTTGCCTATTCCCGAAACTACAACTCTGCCCTTTGCTTCGTTTATAATACGGACAGCAGACACAAAATCGTCGTTTACGTAGGCTTTTAAAGCAACAACTGAGTCGGCCTCAAGCTGTATTGTATCGAGCGCATCTTTTACTACAGAATCAGTGGAAAACATAGTGTAAAGGTAATAGTTTAAGGCTTAATAGCGTATAGCGGGCCTGCGTAGCGGCTGCGGAATAAAGCAGTAATTGTATATATACAGGCAACTATAAAATTAACCCTGCCTCTTTCGTTTTATATATGCCGACAACATTTTGCCGCCACGAAAAATAAACGCTATAGCTACAAACGGCAACAAAAATGGCAACCAATTACTATCGCCCCAGCCTCCTAATATTACAACAAGCATAAACAAAAATTATACTGCAAATTAGTAGAAGCGCAGCGTATTGCCCGTTGTCTTAACCTTATTTAACTCGAATACTTTTAAAGATCAATCTTCATCATCCGGTCGGCGCATACGCTCCAGCAGTTCGTTCAGTTCATTTGCCGCATAGTCGTCTATGCCCAATATTTCGTCGCGTTTATTGTCCATTATTGTTGTAGCCTGCAGCAGTAGTTCCAGCCCGGCATCGGTAATAGAAACCAGCGTTTCCCTTTTATCTTCTTTAGAAGGACTGCGCACCGCAAGATTTTTTGCTACAAGGCGGTCTATGATGCGCGGCACGTTCGAGCTTTTCTCTACAATCCTGCTGCCAATATCCTTAACGCACATTTTCTCCGGGTGTTTACCCCTCAAAATACGCATCACGTTATATTGTTCCAGCGTTATGTTACATTCCTTTAGGGCTATGCTAAAATGATTGCGAAGCCAGTAAGCAGTGTAGAGTATGTTTACAATAGCCTTATGCCTTTCTCCCTTAAATTTACTGGATTTTATAGCTTCTTCTAACTTCATAGCCCAAGACCTAAAACGGCTGATTGCCGTAAACAAACATTAATTCTAATCTCTTCGGTAGCCTACCCGTTAAACAACGCAAAAAACCATTTACTATTATGTAACCGATATACTTTGCCTGTGCCTAATATCCTGCCCCTCTATAATATTATGGTGCGGGCGCACTGCAATTTATGCATTTATCGCTATGCGCCCGCGCCAGACTGAATGATTAACCTATCGCCTGCGCCAGATCGGCTATCAGGTCGTCCACATCTTCTATACCTACGCTCAGTCTTATCAGCGAGTCTACAAGACCGTTTTGAATGCGCTGTTCGCGTGGAATAGAGGCATGGGTCATAGTAGCCGGATGGCCTATCAGCGACTCTACGCCGCCCAGCGACTCGGCAAGTGCAAACAGTTCTGTTTTTTTCAATACTTCTGTTGCTTCTTCAAGGCTATCGCTTTTCAGGGTGAAAGATATCATACCGCCAAAACCACGCATTTGCTTCACTGCAATGTGGTGGTTGGGATGATCTTCAAAACCTACCCACAATACCTTACCCACCTTTGGGTGCGAACGCAGGTAATGAGCAATAGCCTTACCGTTTTCGCAATGACGCTGCATACGTACGTGTAGCGTTTTTATGCCGCGCAGCACCAGCCAGCAGTCGTGCGGACCTGGCACAGCGCCGCAACTGTTTTGTATAAATCGCAAACGCTCCTCAAGCGCGGCATCGTTCATTATCAAAGCGCCATGCACCACGTCTGAGTGTCCGCCCAGATACTTGGTGGCAGAGTGCAATACTATATCGGCGCCCAGATCGAGCGGTGTTTGCAGGTAGGGCGATGCAAAAGTATTGTCGCATACCAACAGCAGATTATGCTTGTGCGCTATTACGGCGGCAGCTTCTATATCTATTATATTCAGTAGCGGATTGGTGGGCGTTTCAATCCATATCATCTTGGTGTTTGCATTGATATAGCCGTTTATATTGTCGGCATTATCCATTGCTATAAAGTGAAACTTGATGCCATAATTGGCAAAAATTTTCGTCATCAGTCTGTAGGTGCCACCATACAAGTCGTTAGATACGATCACTTCATCGCCCGGCGCCAGCAGCTTCACTACAGCGTCTGTTGCCGCCATGCCGCTGCCAAAACACAATCCATATTTACCATTCTCAATAGCCGCAAGCGATGCCTGCAGCGCATCGCGCGTGGGGTTTTGAGTACGTGCGTATTCGTAACCTTTGTGGTCGCCCGGCGCCGCCTGCACATAGGTAGACGTTTGGTAAATAGGCGTCATTATTGCTCCTGTGGTTGGATCGGGCGATACGCCTGCGTGAATCAGCTTGGTATCTAATTTATAATTCTTGTTAGCCATAAACTGTTTTTATACCGCGCAAAGGTAGCGCTGTTAGCCGATAGTATTTATATACGTTGATTGCAGATTTCTTAAATAAAAAGACCCGCAAAACACATAGCGATACTACGCTACATATCTTGCGGGCGCCCTTGGTAGTAGTTATTACTATTTAGCCACCATCACCTTGCGGGTCACGGCTCCGCTATGGGTATTCAGTCGGGCTATATACATGCCGGCGGCAAGATCGCTCACCGGAATAACAATATTGTTCAGTCCGTTTTTCATTTGCTCGGCTGGTACTACGGCCACGGTTCTACCCGTTATATCGGTAAGCGTTATGCTTGCGCCGGTATTATCGGTTAGCTCAAAGCTGAGGTTAAGTGCATTTGTAGCCGGATTTGGGAACACTTTCAAATCGGCAGCAGCTGCTATTACTGGTTTCTGGCTCAATGGTCCGCCGTGTACAAAATACTCTACCGTATTACCATTCGCAGAATCGAGGGTGATAGTAAGCAATGGATTGTGGAAGCCTGAATCGAACCAATTATACGTTTCTGTTTGCGTCGTGCTTACCGTCCATGTCGGGAAACCGAAACTACTATCGGTAACGATTGATGTTTGATGCACCCTGATAACATTGGGATAGGTGCCGGTAGGTAATGTGAGCGTTCCGTAAGCGTCGTAGCTCATGCTGTCCTGGTGGTGTTGATAAGAGAACCCATCAATAGCCAAATACGAAGTGTCGGTATGGTAGCTCAAATAGGTAAGCGGAAAGTAAGCTACGTCTTTACCGCCCGAAATGTGCATGGTAAACAATGAACTCGCAACTCCTATAGCCGTAATGCCCGATGTGCTTTTTACTGCATACATATAGTCGCCGGCGTTGTAAGATACAAGGTTGCTGCCGGGAAACGAGTCGCAATAGGGCGTGGCTGCGCAGGAGTCGTAGGCCAGCGTATCGCCGCCGGTAGTTGTAAGACCTGAAAAATTCCAGACTGCCGATGGGCCGGAAGCGCCGGGCGTTATGCCTGTTGTGTCGCACATGCGACCATAAAATACCTCGCCGGGATTGGGGCTGAGGGCTGCCGATGTCATAACGGGCTGTGCGTGCAATGTTGCAAATGATGCCAGTGAAAGGCTGAATGCAAGTACGATTCTTTTCATAAAAATGGATTTTTTAGTTTGCTTCGGTTGTTGCAAACTTGGCGCCACTATTAAAAAAAGTACGCTGCTATAACATTTTTTTAGGTTTTCGGACGCATTTTTTAGCTGCCGATTAAAAAACAAACAACACAACTACAGTATTGCTATTTCTTCAAAACCGTCTTTTTAAACCATGGCCAGGGGTTCACTTTGTTCCAAATTTCCAACACCTTGCTTGTTTTCACTACCGATACTTTCAGCATACGAATATCTTTATTCGGACGGTCGTGCGCATCGCGCGGTTCATTGGCAATCTTGTCTACTATATCTATACCTTCCACTACCTCGCCAAATACGGTGTAGTTCCAGTCCAGGTGCGGTATGCCGCCTTGTGTTTTATATATTTCGCGCTGCTGTGGAGTATATATATGGCCTGTACGCTCCACTACTTTATCCAACTCTGCGTCTGTGCACTTTTTACCAGATACTATGTAAAACTGACAAGCCGAGCCCGACTTATCCGGGTTGTTATCGCGAGCCACGCCCAGCGCGCCGCGCTTGTGTATGTTAGAGTCATTAAATTCTGCCGGCACTTTATACCCCAGCTCGCCGTTTCCCAGCATTTCGCCGGCTTTGGCGCGTTTAGAATTTGGGTCGCCGCCCTGTATTACAAACTGTGGTATACATCTGTGAAACAAGGAGCTATCATAAAAATGCTCGCCTGCCAGTTTTATCATATTGGCCGAATTTTTGGGCGTATTGTCGTACAGCATCACAACAATGTTTCCGTATTCGGTTTGAATTTTGACCTTAGTTTTCTGAGCAAAAACACCAACTGAGATAAATATAGCAAGTAAAGTGAGCAGTCTTTTTTTCATACGATGTAAGTTCATTATTCTATTTCAAAGGTTAAAAGTTTACGCCCATTTATGGATGCCCTGCGGAAACTTTAATCAACTTTTAAGCCCCCAAAATGGCGACGCTTCAAATGTAACAAGAATTTATAAAACTATGCCACATGGCCTGTATTTACGCGGCAAAAAGGTAAAACCTTGAGGCGTAACCAGCTCCGCCTATCCCTTATCCTGGCACAACTCTATCAATACGCCATTGGTAGATTTAGGATGCAGAAAACATACCAGCTTGTTATCGGCGCCATTCTTTGGCGTTGCGCTCAGCAGTTCAAATCCCAGCGCTGCAAGTCTTTTCATTTCAGCATGTATATCTTCTACCTCAAAGGCTATGTGGTGTATGCCGGGGCCTTTTTTCTCTATAAATTTTGCAATAGCGCTGGTTTCGTTAGTAGCCTGCAGCAACTCTATTTTCGACTCGCCTGTCTTAAAAAAAGCCGTATTTACGCCCTCGGTAGCAACCTCTTCTATTTTATAACAGGGTGAGCTGAGTAGCTGCGTATACATATCTATAGAAGCATTCAGATCTTTCACGGCTATACCCAGATGTTCAATTTTAAGCATTTTGTAATAGTTTTTAACGATAGTTGTATTTAAACCTATAATTGTGATCTTCGACTAAGTTAGCGCATTTGAAGTAACTTTGTAGTTAAATCGCCTTTCGGAGGCCAAAAATAAATATGGAATTGAAACTACCAATATATCTGGATAACAACGCCACCACCCCAATGGATCCGCGCGTACTGGAAGCTATGCTGCCTTATTTTGTTGAAAAATTTGGCAATGCAGCCAGCCGTAATCACTCCTTCGGCTGGGTAGCTGAAGAGGCAGTAGATTATGCGCGCGAGCAAGTGGCAAAGCTAATCAACGCCGATCCAAAAGAGATCATCTTCACATCGGGCGCTACAGAGGCCGACAATCTGGCAATAAAAGGCGTATATGAAATGTATGCGTCTAAAGGCAACCACATCATTACCTGCACTACCGAACACAAAGCAGTGCTCGATACGTGCAAACACATAGAAAAATCGGGCGGTCAGGTTACCTACCTCAATGTGCAGCCAGACGGTCTTATAGACCTTGCTGAACTGGAAGCAGCCATTACCGACAAAACAATTCTTATTGCTATTATGTATGGCAATAACGAGATAGGCGTGATTCAGCCAATCCGGGAGATCAGCAAAATAGCCCGCAAACACGGCGTACTTTTCTTTACCGATGGCACTCAGGCAGTAGGCAAAATACCGGTAGACGTAAACGCCGACGGTATAGACCTTATGGCGTTTAGCGGTCATAAAATGTATGGCCCCAAGGGCGTAGGCGCGCTCTATGTGCGTAGAAAAAACCCACGCGTAAAGGTAACCAGCCAGATGGACGGCGGCGGCCACGAACGCGGCATGAGAAGCGGTACGCTGAACGTGCCCGGCATAGTAGGTCTTGGCAAAGCATGCGAACTGTGTATGCACGAGATGGATGCAGAAGCAGCCAGACTGAGCAAAATGCGCGATCGTCTGGAAAATGCGCTCACCGCTCTGGAAGAAACATATGTAAACGGCAACACACAACACAGACTGCCGCATACGGCCAATATATCGTTTAAGTATGTAGAAGGCGAAGGCCTGATGATGGGCTTTAATAAGAACATAGCGCTGTCGAGCGGTTCGGCTTGTACTTCGGCATCGCTCGAGCCGTCTTATGTGCTCAAGGCGCTTGGCCTCGGCGACGATCTGGCGCACAGCTCGCTCCGTTTCGGTCTTGGCCGTTTCACTACCGACGAACAAATAGATTTTACGATAGACGCTATCAAGAACACGGTTATCAAATTGCGTGAAATGAGTCCACTCTGGGAAATGTTTAAAGAAGGGGTAGACATCAATTCTATTGAATGGGCGCATCACTAAAATAATCTGCTATAAAAGCAATTACAATCATAAAATAGCCCCTTGTTTACGGCGTACATTTGCGCGTATTTAGGGGGCTATACATTTATTCTCTACACAAAAAAAATAGATTATGGCATATTCAGAAAAAGTAATCGATCATTATTCCAACCCTAAGAACGTAGGTACGCTGGATAAAGCAAAGTCGAATGTTGGCACCGGCCTGGTAGGCGCTCCCGAATGCGGCGATGTAATGCGCCTGCAAATAGAGGTAGACGAAGAGAGCGGAGTGATAAGCGACGCCAAATTTAAAACCTTTGGCTGCGGCTCAGCTATCGCATCTTCATCGCTCGCTACAGAATGGCTAAAAGGCAAAACTGTAGATCAGGCGCTGGCAATAGACAACATGGATATTGTAGAGGAGCTCAACCTGCCTCCTGTAAAAATACACTGCTCTGTGCTGGCCGAAGACGCTATAAAAGCAGCTATCAACGATTACCGCGTTAAGAATGGCTTGCCCGAACTGGTGGCAGAAAAAAGAGCCCATTAATGCTTTTATTTTTCAGGCAATCCGGAGCCCAACCGGGTAAAACTTATTGACAATGATTTATGTAAGTGATAAAGCAAAAGAAAAAGTAGAGAAGCTAAAGCAGGATTCCGGCCTTGGCGAAGACTATTTTTTAAGAGTGAGCGTTGTAGGCGGCGGGTGTTCCGGACTGTCTTACAAACTCGATTTTGATAACGAAGCGCAACCTCGCGATCAGGTTTTTGAAGATCAGGGAGTGAAGTTGGTTACCGATCTCAAAAGTTTTCTGTACCTATGCGATACAACCCTCGATTTTAGCGATGGGCTAAACGGTAAAGGGTTCCACTTCAGCAACCCCAACGCCAGCCGCAGTTGCGGTTGCGGCGAGAGTTTTGCGGTATAATCGGCGGTTACATAATA
>CAZLPE010000063.1:2815-21605 GCA_964561325.1 uncultured Flavipsychrobacter sp. | reverse complement strand
CGCTCCCATTCCAGCCTGCCGGTATCCGTTATTTTTATTACCCATAGGTTGGGGTTGCTATCGGGTCCACGATGTGCAGTTACATCTCCGTCTACCGACCTTGATGTACCGCCTATTATGTAGCCGCCATCAAAGGTTTGCTGCACAGATGCGGGATAGTCACCACTACGGCCACCATAGCATTTTGCCCACACTATGTTGCCCGTAGCTGTTAGTTTTACAATCCATTCATCGCCACCACCATGGTTTACGGTTACATCTCCGTTATTATTAGATCCTGTATATCCAGCTACTATATAGCCTCCGTCGGTAGTTAGCCCTACAGCATAGGCGCCTTCGCTGCTATTACCCCCCAAGCTCTTTTGCCATTGTAGCGCACCGATAGGTGATAACTTTAAAACCCACATATCGTTATAGCCATGGTTGCCTGCTACATCGCCATCGGTGGAGTAAGTGGAACCCACAACTATATATCCGCTATCGGGGGTTTGCCTAATATCGTTCAAAAAGTCAGCATCGCTGCCGCCAAAGCATTTTTGCCATTCTATGGCTCCTGTCGCAGTTATCTTAACCACCCACCCATCAGCGCCGCCATGTCCGCCGCTTACATCGCCGTCATTAGAACCTGTGTACCCTGTAATTATGTACCCACCATCATAAGTCGTCCTAATGGCATTACACTGGTCTTCTATGGTGCCGCCATAGCATCGTTGCCATTGTATTTGTGCTTGTGTTTGTAGTATGCCGCAGGTGAGGAATAGGAGAGTGAGGATAGTTTTCATAGTTGCATATTTTTGCAAGTAAAGTTAGGTTATTTTTGTTTTCATTGGTGTATTATCGAGTGGCTGTCCAGATTATTGAAACTAAATAATGGGTACAACACGGGTTTATAGTTATCAGGATCGGTGCGCGGCTATGCTATGTAGATAAGTACTGGTCGCATGGGTTTTGTTTCGGTTACTGTACTGCGCAAACAAAAGGGGCTATCTTCCCGAGACAGCCCCTTTTGTATCAAATTTCAATCCTATTCCCTTTTATTTCTCCAACACCATATTCAACACCGTATGGTCTTTAGCATTGGTGATGCTGATGAGGTACATGCCTGCGCTGAGGGTAGAGGGCAATACTATACGTTCGTTTACTGCTCCGGCATGCGCAAGTGCATTTTTAGCGTACACTACCTGACCCAATACGTTGGTTACCGCTATGCTGTAGCGATTGTCGGCGCCCGACTTTAATGCGCCCTTTATGGTAAAGGTACCGCTGTTGGGGTTGGGCACAAGCGTAAGGCCGGTTGTTGTTCCGGCGGTCTTTACTCCTGTTGCATCTACATTAATGGTTATGCCCGTGCTAAACACAGAGCGGGGTAATGCGCATGGGTCGCTGCTGGTAATCTGGCAGTTGACCACCATACCGTTGGTCAGCGTGCTGGTGATAAACACAGAATTGGTAGCTCCCGGTACTGGCGCGCCATTGATGTACCACTGATACATGGGCGACGTGCCGGGGTGGGTAGCATAGGCCGTAAAGGTATCTACCTGACCCGAAACTATACTGGACGATGATACAGTGATCGCAATTGAGTTTACAGATACGGGACTCAGATGCAAAATGCTTGTGGGGCTAACCGCCGTAGATGGAAACACGCACGATGCGTTGCTGGCCATGGTGCAATACACACGGTCGCCCTCGGCGGGCGTGTAGCTAAAGGTTGGTCCGGTTCCTACATTAATACCGTTCTTTGTCCATGTATACGATGGCGAAGAACCGCCATAGGTAGGTACTGCCGTTAGTACTACATTGCCTCCGGCGCACACTGTAGTGCCGGGCGCAGCAGCTATTGCTACAGCAGGTACGCGCATAGCGCTCACCACTACCGATGTGCGACCAATTGCCGTATCGGGGAACGAGCAAGGGTTGCTGCTGTTCATCTTCACTTTTACTACATCGCCATTACGGGGGGTGTATATAAAGGGAGTTCCCACAAATCGCATAGTATCGTTTACATACCAGGTAAAGGCAGGCGTAGTACCGCCGTTAACAGGTATAGCGCTAAACGTAACCGGACTTGCCGTTACGCACAGGAAGGTGTCGGGGCTTGCCAATACAGTAACCGACGGAACTACCGACGGTGAAGGATTGACGGTAACTACCACCGGCGACGATGTAGACAGGCAACCGCCGCCGCTGTTGATAACCACGCTAAAGCTGCCGCTGTAATTTACAAGGTAAGACGATGCCGTAGCGCCGGGAATATCTACGCCGCTAAGCTGCCATTTGTACGTGAGGCCGGTGCCTGTGGTGGCGCGTAGTAATACGCTGCCGCCTGTGCAGAACGTAGTGGGGCCAGACGGCGATATAGCCGCTATAAGCGGAGTGGTAACCGTATAGGTAGTAAATGAATAGCCTACGCAGCCATTGCTGTTGGTAACGGCATAGCTGATTACCGCAGTACCGTTGGCTATACCGGTAACAATACCCGATACGCTGCCTACTGTGGCAATGGCTGTGTTGCCGCTGCTCCACACACCCGACGGCGTAGCGTCTGTAAGGGTGCGCGTAGCGCCTATACAACCCGTAAATACGCCGGTGATTGCAGATACCGATGGAAGCGGATTGATGGTTATTGTTTTTGTAGCAACGGTGGTGCCGCAGGTAGAGGTAGATGTGTAAGTAATAATAACGCCGCCTGCCGATACGCCGGTAACCACGCCTGCGCCCGATACGGTAGCTCTCAGCAGGTTACCGCTTGTCCATGCGCCGCCGGGGGTAGCGTTGGTAAGCGTTATAGTTTGCCCTACGCACACTGCTATGGGGCCAAGTATTGGGTCGGGTACGGTAGAAAACACCGTAACAACCGTAGCTGCCGATGTTACCACACAGGCGCCCGATGTTACTATTACGGTATAGCTGCCGCTTGTGGTGGCTGTGTAGCTGGCCAGTGTAGCGCCCGCAATATTCACACCGTCTTTCTGCCACTGGTAAGACAGTCCTACGCCGGTATTGGCATTAAGCACAACGCTGCCGCCTATACAAAAAGTGGTGGGGCCTGCAGGCGTGATGGTAGAACCCGGACCGGGCGTAACGGTAACAGTAGTGGCAGAAGATGTAGCGGAGCAGCCGCTGTTGTTGACAACAAGGGTGTAGCTACCTGCTGCAAAAGCCGTATAGGTAGCGTTGGTAGCGCCGGCAATAGGCGAACCGCCCAATTGCCATTGGTAGGTATATCCGGTGCCGGTAGAGCCATTCAGCACCACGCTGCCGCCGGTGCAGAAAGTAGTAGGTCCGCCGGGAGTAATAGTGGCAGTAGGGGTAGTGCCTACAGATACTGTAGTGATAGCAGAAGTAGCTGTGCAACCTGTAGAGTTGGTAACAAATACGGTGTAGTTACCGGCAATACTTGCCGAAAAAGCCGATGTGGTGGCGCCGCTTATAGGCGTGCCGCCCAAACGCCACTGGTAGCTAAGCCCTGCGCCTGTGCTGGCAGAAAGCGTAACCGAACCGCCCGAACAAAACGCTGTGGGGCCGGAAGGGGTAACAACTGCCGGCGGCGCCGGATTGACCGTAACGGTAACAACCCCCGATGTGGCGCTGCAACCAGAGCGCGATACTACAACAGTATAGTTGCCGCTGGCAGTAGCGGTATACGATATTAACGATGCGCCCGAAATTGGCGTACCGCCCAACTGCCACTGGTAGGTGTAGCCGGTGCCTGCGCTGGCGGTAAGCACAACGCTGCCGCCGGAACAGAATGTGGTTGGTCCGCCGGCTGTGGCTGTGGCCGTAGGCGCCGGATTGACGGTAACGGTAGTAAGGCCAGATGTGGCGCTACAGCCCGCTGCATTAGTTATCAGTACCGAATAGTTGCCGGCAAGCGTAGCTGTGTAAGACGATGTAGTGGCGCCGCTTATGGGTAAGCCGCCCAACTGCCATACATAACTATATCCGGCTCCAGTAGGTGCATTGAGCACAACGCTGCCGCCGGAACAAAATGTAGTAGGCCCGGCAGGAGTGATTACCGCAGCAGGCGGCGCGCTAATGGTAACGGTAGTAATAGAAGATGTAGAGTTGCAGGCGCCGCTGGTAACAAGCACGGTATAATCGCCGCCGGTAGAGGCAATATAAGATGCGTTGGTAGCGCCCGCTATTGGCGTACCGCTAAGGCTCCACTGGTACGTATAGCCTGTGCCGGTATTAGCGTCGAGGCCCACGCTGCCGCCCGTACAAAACGAAGTAGGGCCTGTAGGAGTGATTGTAGCGCCGGGAGGCGTACATATTTTCACATATGCCCACCAGGTATCCCAGTTGTTGGCAGGGCTGGCGCTGGCTTCCTGAAGCGTCCAGAAATCCAGCTGATTGAGCGGATCGAGGGCGCAACCGGAGTAGTCGCCCCATCTGTTTTTAGTGCCCGAAAACACCTTGTAGTAGCGCGCCTGTCCGTGACGATAAATCTGTAGCGGACGGATAGAATCTACCGGGTCTGTATGAAAGCGCATTGCATAGGCTGCGCTGGGGAAAGTAGTGGCAGAAAATGCAGAGAAACCTATGAGGGCATCCTCTACAGTGTTTACCGCAAGGCAGGGGAACGCATAATAGTTGACGCCTGTAGGGTCTTCTATTCTACCCAACTGTATCGGCGTGCCCAGCGTGTCGAGTTGCCACCAGTCTACGCCTGTGCGCGTTGCATTTACGGTAGTGCTGTAGGGTAAAAACACGGTATGGGCAAACCACAGTTTATTGTTCATAAACACCAGTTGCGTAACGCGGTCGTCGTTGTTCTGTATCAGGTTTGATGTGCCCGCCTGTGGTGCAAAGTCGGAACCCGATGTGCCCGAAAAAGCATGGTCTGAACCCTGCCAACGCATGGTAGAGGTGGGTATGGCTACCGAGGTAAGCGTTTCTGAACCAACAGCGCCGGCAATTTTCCACAATTGCATTTGGCCTGCATAGCTATTGTACGATTCTATTGCAAACATATTGGCCGCTGTAGGATCGTAGGTGAGCGCAGGGCAAATAGTGAAAGAAGATGTTTGCGTAAATGCAGTAAATGGAGCGCCTGCGCCAGATAAAAGGCTTGCTTTGTTGAACACAAATACCTTAGCTCCGCCATACCCGGGACCTGAATTTTCGAACAGGTTGCCCGTTACGGTTATCCACTTGCTGTTAAACCCAACATCCGGATAGTCGAACCAATAAGTGCCTGCAGGGAAGGCGGTCACCTTGTAAGTCCACCACGCGCCGGTAGGATTGCTGGTTTTAGATATTGCTATCAGTATGCTGGATGTAGAGCTGTTGGCCCCCGACACGGCCACTACTATCCACCTGTTGGTGTAAGGATCATAGTGAACGCGGGGATCGAACGAACCGCCGCCGGGCAGCACAGATGTCCAGAAAGCATTAAGCGTTACAGACGATACGGCGCCGCCTGCTCTGGTTTGTATTTTTACCGTAGTGTTGATGGTGGTCATCGCGTAGTTGCTGTCTACGGCGCCATGAGTATCGGGAGGTATAGAAGTACCGGGATCGTAGGTAGATTCAAAAGTATCGATAGGAGCGGGAGAAATAGGCAATGCCGGACCGGGCATAAAAGCACGCAAGGCATCTACAGCGCGCATTTTTATACGCGAAGAATCGGTGCATGGCGGGTTAACCGGACGAGGCTCCCCATCTTCTTCGTTCTGCAACATATTCCGCCTGAAGGGTTCAGGATGAAGCCTGCAATACTCTGCCAGTTCCGTGAAATTCATTTCCCCCCTTATCGTTTCGCGACCATGCTCAACGGCCTGTGCCGATGCGCGATTTACGCCAAATGCCGATAAAAAGACAATGAGGAAACCAAATATTCTTCTTGCCATTATGTAAATTTTACACCAAAAATAGAATATTATATTATAGCTGCAAAGCAATAGTCAAAAAGGGCTCCGACGTCAGGCACAAGACATACAACAAAGCAAGTATACGTCGCGATTTGCAACCAGCGGCTTAGGTGGGCTATTATGTGTATTTTCGTAAAAAAATCCATGAAATTGCTCCGATACCTTTTGATGGCCCTGCTGCTGTTACCGCTGGTATGCCTTGGGCAGAGCCGCACGCGCAATGCTGCGGCGCGTATGCGCTATGGCGGCTCAGATTACTACGTATACAAAGTTGCCGACAAAGGAAAAGCGGTGCAGCTGTACTGGAAAGACGATAGCGCCCGCCTGCTTAAAAGTATAGGCGGGCTAAAGCAATTTGTGGAACGCAAACACAAAAAGTTACTTTTTGCCACCAATGCCGGAATGTACAATACATCGAACGGGCCTATGGGATTGTATATAGAAAATGGCCAAACGCTCAAGCGCATAGATCTGAAAAAGGGCCCGACGACCAACTTTTATATGCAGCCCAATGGCGTGTACTATACCACAGCATCGGGCGGCCACATAGTTGTGTCGGACGATTATGCCAAAATAACGGAAAAGGTTAAATACGCCACACAGTCGGGGCCAATGCTTGTGGTAGCCGGCAAAATAAACTCCGCGTTCACCAAAGGGTCAAAAAATCTGAATATCCGCAGCGGCGTAGGCATAGATGCAGATGGCAATGTCTGCTTTGCGCTCTCTGAATCGCTGGTCAGTTTTTACGACTTTGCCAGTTTTTTTAAAGACGAGTTGCGCTGCAATAATGCCCTGTTCCTCGATGGATCTATCAGCCGCATGCACATACCCCAACTACAGTTTGCAGATACCGGAGGCAACTTTGGCGTTATGGTAGGCGTAGTAGAATAGTCACACAGCCGTTGTCAGTTGGCGCACACACCTACCAAACGTTCTATATGGTTCCAAAGATTGATGCGGGCCTGAAGCGCCTGCTTCACGGCATCTGTCGCCTCTGCCCAGTAGGCATCGTTGTCGCCGCATAGCTGCTCGGTCATTTCATAGGCCATGTGCGAATGGTGGTCGCCGTCTACCTCAATGTGCCGCTCCAGATAATACAAAAAGGAGCTAACGCTGTTGTTGTTATTATTATTCAGCTCATTAACAAACGAAATAAACATACCCGGTATCAGGTCTTCGCGACCAAAGGTGAACACTGCAGCCTGTACATGCGGCTTGCCTGTGGCAATGGTTTGAAAAGTGTTGGCAACAAAATCGCTAACCGGCATTGCCAGGCTGCTCAATTGCAGAGCGGTAGTTATGTCGTTGTCGGCCAGTAGTCCAAGCAAACGTTCGATGGGCTCCGTAGTGGCGCCGGCTTGCTTCATAGCATTGAGGTACATTTCAAAATGGCTCAGCCGTTTGCCGTGCTCGTCTACATCGCTCTCCTCTCCGGTCACTATTTCATTGATCAGGTAGCGGGTGTTGGGGTTGCCTACCGGCTTCCACGGCACAGCTACGCAGGTAAGCGCATTTTGCAGCGTTTTCAGCAGCGACATAAAATCCCAAACGGCAAACACATGACACTGCATAAATACCCTTAGATCGTTTATGGTGTTCAGTTTGCCATACAAACCATGGTTTACCAACAGATCGCGTAGCGGTTTTATTTCTTCTTTTAACTCTTCTAATCGTTTGCTCATAATCGTACGCCAACAAAAGTAACGATAACAAGAAAAACATGCCCCAAAGTGCATTCGTTAATGGCTTTAGGGGTATAGAATTTCTCTATTTAGCTGGTGTTTAGCAATCTGAAGCAATACCGATACCAGCGTATTAAATATTTTAGATTGTTTGATAATTATGTTTGTGTTAATGCTTAATAACTTATACCTTAGCTAATTGAACTATTTCGGGCATATTTTGTTCTTTTGTTGCAGATGCAGTGATTTATTGCCCGCATAGCGACGCCGCCAAATTAGACTATAGCATCCGCGTATTCGCATACCGGTTAGCGATAATCAATGCTGGTCGCCCGCTTTGTTTAGTTTTTGAGTAGCGTAGTAAATATTATTTTTTACCGATAAATCATTTGGTATGAAGGTTCAACAAAGACATTTCATTCACGGAGCATGGCAGGTGGTAAAAACCGATGATGGTTTCGACCCAGGTCGCTGCCAATTAGTATTGGCATTTGGCAGTGTAGCGGTAATAACCGAAACCGACCACTACGCATACCTGAAAACACAATACCCAAACGCCGATATAGTGATTGCATCTACTGCCGGCGAGATACTGGATGATATGGTATACGATAATTCGCTGGTGGTAACAGCAATGACGCTCGAGAAGACAGCAGTAAAAAGCGCTGTGTTATCGCTCAACAGCAACCGCAGCAGTTACGCAACCGGATACGAATTGATGCAACGCCTAACCGCCGACGACCTATCTTATGTGTTTGTAATAAGCGACGGCACCAAAATAAACGGAAGCGAACTTGTTTCGGGATTCAATGCCGATAATCCGCGGCGTATTCCGGTAACCGGCGGTCTTGCAGGAGACGGATCGCGTTTTCAGGCAACATTTACCGCGCTAAACGATGTACCCACCGAGGGCAATGTTATAGCCATTGGGTTTTATGGCAATGCTATACGCATAGGGCATGGCTCTGTGGGCGGATGGGATGAATTTGGTCATGAGCGCGTAGTGACCAAATCTGATAAAAACGTGCTGTACGAAATAGACAATAAAAGCGCCCTTAGCCTTTATAAAGAATACCTGGGCGACTATGTGGCCGAACTGCCCGGTTCGGCGTTGCTTTTTCCGTTATCGCTCAAAAAAACAAATGCAGAGACTCCTGTTGTGCGCACCATACTGGCTATCAGCGAGGCCGACAACAGCATGACCTTTGCCGGCAATATGCCGGAAGGTAGCAAGGTGCGACTGATGAAGGCAAATTTTGACAAACTGATAGATGCGTCGTCGAGCGCGGCCGATGTATCGTTTGAGGGTCTTAGCGGCCATAAACCAGAACTGGCGATACTAATAAGTTGCGTGGGGCGCAAGCTGATTTTGCAACACCGCATAGACGAAGAGGTAGAAGCCGCAAGAGATATATTTGGCGGCGATGTACCTATCACCGGATTCTACTCTTATGGCGAGATATCGCCGTTTACCGCCGCAGCAAAATGCGAACTCCACAACCAGACCATGACCATTACTACGTTCTACGAACTGTAGTTATCAAAAATACATTGCATGAATTACAATAAGATTCTCGAAAAACAGATAAAAAAGTACCTGCCTGCGCCGCTGCGAGACGACCCCGGCATGAATACCTTTTTGGCCGCCATAAGCGACTACTATGCCAGCTTTGAGCGCGATAAGAAAATAGCCGACCATGCCTTTGCTATCAGCGAAAAGGAATACCTGGAGGTGGTAGAAGACCTGCGCGCGCAAAACGAACTACGCCAGAAGTCGATACTGCAACTGAAAGAAGCGGTTATGGCGCTGGACCCTGCCGCCATGGACAATTTCAACAACACTAATCAGGACATTTTTTACATCATCGACTTTTTGAAGGTGCAAATCGCCAAATCGAAAGAAATTGAAAACTACCTGATACAAGCCAAAGAAAGCGCAGAAAACGCATCGAAAGCTAAAAGCGATTTCTTGTCGGTAATGAGCCACGAGATACGCACGCCGCTCAATGCCATCATCGGTTACATCTACCTGCTCAAGAACGAAAACCCGCTTCCATCGCAGGTAGAATACCTGAATATATTGCAAATATCTGCGCGCAACCTGCTGAGCCTTATCAACGACGTACTCGACTTTAGCAAAATAGAAGAAGGTAAGATCGTGTTTGCAGAAAGCGATTTCGACATACGGGAATTGCTCAATGATGTGAAGCTGGCCAACAAGATAGCCGCCCAGGAAAACAACAATATGCTCAAGGTAATGTTTGATGAAGACATTCCTCGTTTTTTGAAGGGCGACATTACGCGCATCACGCAAGTGCTCAATAATCTGGTGTCTAACGCCATCAAGTTTACAAAGCAAGGCAGGGTGACTATAGAGTTACAGCTCAAATCGATGGTGGGCAACAGCGTGGAGATTTCTTTCTCGGTAGCCGATACGGGTATTGGCATTAGCGAGGAAAATCAGAAAAACATCTTCAACAAATTTACACAGGCGCACAAATACATCACCCGCGAATATGGCGGATCTGGCCTTGGGCTGGCCATCATAAAAAACCTGCTGCAACTGATGAACAGCGAGATATTTGTAGAGAGTCAGCCCGGCAAGGGTTCGCGCTTCTACTTCTCTATCTGGTTCGACAAAGCAGAATTCAAGCCAATAGACGAAAGCAAGGTAGCGGAACAGAAAGAAGGTTTTGGCGGGCTGAAAGTATTGCTGGTAGAGGATCTGGAATTTAATGCAGTACTTGCCGAAAAAATGCTGTCGCGCTGGAATGCCCAAGTTACGCTGGCAACAAACGGTAAAATAGCCGTAGATAAAGTGCGGGCAGAACACTTTGATCTGATATTAATGGATGTGCAAATGCCTGTGATGGACGGACTGACCGCCAGCAAAGAGATAAGAAAATTCAATACAGATATTCCTATCTTCCCGCTAACGGCATCTACCTCTACCGGCTTACAAAAGGAGTTTGTTGATATAGGCGTATCCGATTTCATCTTCAAACCAATCAATCCCGATAACCTGCATCGCACTATTTTCAAACATCTGGCCAAGGCAAAACGAGGCGAAGAATAGCCGCCTGTGCGCTGCTGCATATAACACTATACCAAAGCAAAGGGCGCTATTGCTGCGCCCTTTCTTGTGTTTTCAATGGTAAAATGTTGTTGGCTACTTATTTAGCCCAATTGCATACAATAGCCACCGTCTGCGGAATGTAGCACGCTGTTGTGGGGCGCTATTCGCTTACCACTATGCTCCGTTCATTTATTGTTTCATTGCTAACCTTTACAATATAATTGCCTCCGGGCAAATTGACGGGCAACGGTATAGCAGTGGGTTCTCCCTTACGCAATTGTTGCTGATTCCATTGAGCTATTGCTCGTCCCTGCAAATCGAACAAAGAGATATTGACATTGTCCAAGTTCACTGCCGCTATAATATGCAGCATACCGGATACGGGTGAAACAACTCGCAAAGGCGCGTCGGTAGCCGCTGCATCGATAACTGCGGCATCTTGCAAGCAGGTATACGACAAAGGATTAATCTCTATGGGCAAGCCAGCCGTGAGCGTATGCCCTGAAAAGCCCGAATAATCGGGTGGGTAAAGGGTGCAACGAAAGGCGGCATTTTGCGAAGGCGTAGCCCCTTGCGTTATGGGTCCCGCATTGTTTACCGGCACAACATACTTCCACGCTATGTTTTTTGCAGTGTCTATCTCAAACAATATGCCCGACGGCCCCTGACAAATCAGGGTATTGCCATTTGGCAAACGCTGAGCGCCCGAAATATTCATGCCATAAAAACTGGTAGGCGTTGTTGCCTTATACTGCCAGCTCCACGATACAGGCATGTAGGGTGCGCCGGAGCCCAGGCTGTAATTGCCTGCCAGATCAACGGGCGGCGCTATAACGTCTACCGTTGAGTAACTACCATCGGTGCGGCCTGCGCCGTTATTAAATATCATTATCTTTCCCGAATCGGTAAGCCCGTTTTCTATCCAGTGTGCATTGTGCTGGCCAAACAGCTTACGGTCGGCAGGGCTTCCCCGCCGGTAGACTTCGGGGTTGCCCCAACGGTACAGCAAGTCGCCGCCTTTGTTATGCGCGCCGCCCGTATGCCCAGCCGCCTCGGCTGTAGTGGTGGCATGATCTACCACCCAGATTTCATTAAAATTATGAACGCTTACCATAATCTGATTGAGCTGCGCGTTGTAGGCAATGGAATTAATGTGCAACCAGTCTGCATTAGTCGTAATGCCGGAAGTATAATTCAGGTCAATTAATTCTGGATGATTAGCCACAGTGTCAAAATTCGACTTAGACGCATTAACATCTTGCACCAGATGATCCCACACATGCCACTCCCAAACAATATTGGCAGATGCCCCGGCAGGCTGTAACTCAACAATTTTTTCGCTCCACAAACTCGTGCCCAAAAGCGTAGGATTCCGCCCTGCGCTAATTGCTTCCGCGGTCGTCTTTAGTTCCCAAACAATGGCAAGAATATTACCGTTGGGCAACTGGCAAATATCGTGGTGCTGGCACTGCGTAGTACCCGAAATAGTGTAAGACCAAAGCAATGTGTTGTTCCAGTCGTAGCGCTCTATGATACCTCCGGCGCCGCCTGCGGTAAAAACAGCATTGTTCTTGTTGCCGGGCCGGAGCAAAGTACCATCATTTTGCAAATAAACCGACTGCCCCGGCTTGTAGGCGCTTGTCCAGCTATGCACCTGCCTGCCGCACTTGTCTATGAGGTAGGTATTGTTTGATGATATAGGAGCAAAAAGCACATAGCCGTTTTCTGAAGCCGGAGTTTGACTAATAAAGCCCACCGTTTGGCCTTGACTACCAAAAAACGTAAACGCGATGATGACAACCGTTGCTAAAAACTTCATGTGTTTTTTATGTACGACTGTTTGCAAACACGATTGTTTAATGGCTGTGCATATTTTTTCTATTTAACCCGCTGATAATAAACCATTGAGTATAAAACTTCCCGTCTTGCCACATGGCAATTGCTTGAAATAGCGGCACGACTCCAACTTAAAATAGCTGTGTAAAAAACCAGCTCCGGTTTTGTTGCAAAATCTACTCACCTTTGTGGTAATGTTACGCCATACCGGACAAAAAAGAAGTTTTAAACACAATCTGCGGCTTGCCGCATTGTTGTGTTTAAATGCAGGCTTTATCAATGCTGCCGGCTTCATAGCATTCAAGGCGCTGACCACCAATATTACGGGTCATGCGGCGCTACTGGCTATTGATATAGCATCGTCCAATTTCCGGTCGGCGCGTATGGCGCTGCTGTGGTTGTTTTTGTTTCTGGCCGGGGCCTTCGCATCGGCAATGGTAATTTCCAAGGTTGGGCGCGACAAAACCTCGGCCTACACGCTGCCTATAATTGTAATAATAGTGATCGTTTTATTTGTAGCCGTGTTTGGTCACGACTACAATCATACCCTTCCCGAAACCGAATATTTCGCCGGTAGTCTTTTGTTTGCTATGGGCATGCAAAATGCCTTGGTTACCATGGTATCGGGCTCGGTGGTGCGCACAACCCATCTTACGGGCATGTTTACCGATCTCGGTATAGACATTTCTATGCTCTTCTCTAAAGACACAACCCACCACCATGGAGTGAAAGGACGGATAGTCCTACGGCTCACCATTATATTTTGCTTTCTACTTGGCGGTATAGCCGGCGGTATGGTGTTTATCAGGTGGAGCTACAATGCTTTTTACCTACCGGTAGCAGTATTAATAGTCGCGCTTTTCTACGACTATTTTAGGGTAAATATCATGCGCATACTACAGTCTCGCGCCAAGTAGATGGATAGCGCTAAACGCTAACTGTACTACGCTGGGCGTTAAAAAACACGCAGCGCCTATTCGCCTGTTTTTAGCCGAACGCAGCATATATCGTACATGATTTATCAGGCAATTACATAAAATAATTACCCTAATCCCAGCGTTTAGATAATGGATACTGTCTCAATAGGTTATATTAAATTTACGCAACCATTGATATTTATTTATGAAACGCTTACTATCCATTGCCCTGCTAAGCCTGATGGCTCAGGCCTGTACTAAAGATGCGAAACCCACTGCGGTATACACCATTAGCCACGCAACAACTGCCTATGAAGGCGATACCGTATTGTTTTCGAGCAACGCACCAGACAATGCTGTCTTTTTGTGGCATTTTGGCGACAGCGCATCTGCTACAACTCCTAAACCCAATCACGCTTACCACGCCCCCGGCAAGTACTACGTAACGCTGGTAGTAAATGGCGACGTAACGCATACCATCGCCGATTCTATTTTTATAGGTTCCAGACATACTACGCGAATGCAGGGCTTATGGAATATGCACCACACCTATACCGACGCTTATCCGTGGGCGCCTTACCACACTACCTATGTAAAGGCCGACACTACCCTGAATATCAAAGTTATCGATCCGCAGCATGTAGTGTTAGACAAAGACACACTGACAGTGTACGAGGGCTATAATCCAGACTCAACAATATCGTTTGCAGCGCCGCATGCCGCTTACCCGGTTATGCAAAATTCGCTCGACTATAATTTCATAACCAACCAACTGAGCTACACAAGGGTAATACACATTAGCGCCGGGGCTGGCAATGCCACCGATTATTATTATTCCTATTAGTTTGGTTAGCGGCTGTGTTTGTGACATCGATTGTCTACAAGACAAACGCCACTTATGAAAAACAATCCCCGGAGCGGCTATGCAACTCCGGGGATTGCGCAATGTTTCGATTGTATTATCAAGCAATACTGTTTCGGCGTGCGGCTGGTTTATAAACCAGGCTGAGCGCAAGCGCGATAATAAAAAAGCAGCTTTCTATTTTCAACCACTGCGTGCCAAATGCGCCAAGACTACCCTCTGCAAAAATGGTAATGATGCGCGACAGCGCATAAAAGCCCCAAAGCATACACAAAAACCGCAGCCCGGTTTTCACGTCCTTCCAGGCCATATACACTATGCCCACAAACAGGCTGAGACCAACGCCGCCGTATACGCCGCGTATAGAGCTGTACGCATCTGTATTGTACAACTTTACATTTACCAGATCCATTACAGACTGCGGATTGGCAAACGCCATTATGCTCACCATTAGCATACTTACCGCCGATAGGCCCATGAAGCTACGAGAGAGGGCCAATGTTACTTTTTGTTTGTTCATGTTATTGATTTTTTATAACACAAAGGTGGCGAGCCGGCAAAAAGTAATACTTGGTAAAAACCAAGATTTTTATTGATGATAACGTTTAGGTCAGGCGCCAAATATCAATTGTCTCACGTCGGTAGTTTTCAAACACAGCATCGGTTCAAAATCCCAGTCGTGAAACGTGTTTGCACGGCGCCCCATCTGAAACGCCTTGTAATAGTCGCCCCAATGCTCGGGATAAAACGCCAACGAAACCATATTCGTTGCCATGTGCGGGATAGAATACCGCCCATTGCCCATAGATATGAACTGTATAGTTGTTTCTTCGCGCATGGTTGTGCCAAAACCGAACAATACATGATATACGTCGTGAAACTCGGCTCTGGGCATAAGCTTCAACCCATTGTTGTGCAGAAAGGCATATAGGTCGCGCCCCAAAGACCCCTCTGGCATCTGTGCGAGGTCGGCCTGCGTGATGCGCCAGATTTTACGATGACTACGCAACGCGAAGTAAAAAGGCTTCATTGAATTGACCAGAAGCATTGCAACTTGCTCGCGTATAGATTGTTTTTGGGCAAATGCCGCCGTTGAAACGTTGTTCATTAGGAGTTTCTTTTTTATCCTAATGACTGCAATAACCAGTCCGCATATTGTTAACAGGGGCTCGTTCAGGCATTTTTAAAGTTAATTAAGGTGAATGGAAATATAGTATTCAGCTAACGCTTGTTACACTAAAGTGGTATAGCATTACAATTGTTTGCATGTACATTTGACTTGTTTACTAATAATTATCTGATCATCTGATAAAGCTAACTCCAAACCATGAAAATGATGAATAAAGCGCTATTGTGTATAGCTATTATTATTTGCATATTCCCGGCAGGCTCCCGGGCGCAAACCCAATTCGAAAAACAGTTGTTCGAGATACTAAGTGCATCAAAGGCTGGAATAAGAAGCGCCAAAGGCCCCAAATCAACAGATGTTTCTACTGCAGGCGTCTATGATTGTAAACTACGTCTCGATCACTTTGACACCTATGTAGATGATGCCCGCGCGGATTTGCCTGTGTTTCTTGCTTTGTCTAACACACAAGCGGCTGAAGTAGATTGTAATATGCTGGTTATGCTGCCGCCGCGTGGGTATACGGTAAAAGACACGCAAAAAGACAAAACCATTAAGCTACGCGATGGTATAAAGCGCAATGTGATGCTGGTAAATGGTAGTGAAGGATTAGTGATATCTATGGATTATCTAACAGACAACTCAATAACGATAACCATTATTGCACGGTAGAAACGAGCATTTATCGTTACATAATGCACTTTATCACTTTTCGCTGTTTTTGGCCATTTGCATCAGCGCATTGTCCAGCTCTACAGCGCTCGCTTTCAGGTATTCTATTATTTTTACATTGTGCGCGGTAAGCGAATGTTGATCTATCAACCCTACTAAACCTAAAATATTGGCAAGCGGCTTGCGTATAATGTGCGATTGCACATTAATCATCTCGTTTATCTTTTTTCGCTTGCCGTCTATAGAATTGAGCAAGTGCGTGATTTCGTAACCTATACACATTATGCCTTGGGGCACATTGTTTTGGTCGGCCATGGCTATAAAATCCCAGTCGCTGGTTATATAATCTTGGTCGTTTATAGGCTTTCGTATGGTTATAGAGTGAAACTGCCCTATGTTTTCCAGACAAAATTTCACTGTGTCAATTACATGCTGGCGATCTTCGGGGTGCACATCTTCCATGCAATGTCTGCCGATGAAACTGTCGCTTAAATAGCAGAATTTTTTCTCAAAAGCTCCATTTGTGTAGCTATATCTACCTTCCATGTCTATTACTATCAAGAAAAAATTATTAAGCCTGTCGAGTAGGTCTTTTAAGTAGTCGAACTGGGAATTCATCCTTCACTTTTTAATGGGGCTTAGCAATGGCATTTGCTAAAAACAATTAGCTATTAGTTTTAAACCGATTATACAAATGTACAATCATTAACTAACAGTCAGGTGAAATAATAGCAATTTAAGATGTAAAGCGCTATATTCTACTAACATTAGGGATGCCAATAAGCAAAAAAACGACCGTACAGATAGCTTGATACGATGGTATGACTACTTAGGATGCAAAAAACCTAATGAAATTTTGCAATTTAATACCCCCTGATATTGCTATGGCTACTATAATTTGCTACTTTTACAGATTCTAAGCAGGAGTAATATCTTGCGGTCGTACACTCCCCGAAAGACTAACCTATATGAGAAAATTCTTTTCAACACTGTTTTCACTAATGCTGTTCGCGGTAGTCGCTACAGCTCAGTTTGCTTTCGAAGGCGGACTAAACATGAGCAACCTGACGCTCAAGGAAAAAGGTAAAGATATATCGACCGACTACAAATATGTTTCGAATTTCGGGATAACCCTTGGTATGCCTATAGATGAAGCCCAACATCTGTATTTCGAACCGGGTTTGTTTTTCAAAATGGGCGGATGCAAAATACCGGGCAAGCCGGAGGGCGAAATGAGAATCAACACCGTAGACCTGCCGCTGGCGCTGATATACAAAACAAAGGATAAATGCAGCGAACGCTTTATGGTGGGACTGGGCCTCAATATAAGCTACAATATCAGCGGCACCTACACCATGCAAAGCACAGACAAATTTCAGGGCTTTTCAAAAGATCTGAAAATAGGCTCTAATACACGCAACGACCTCACCAAGCGCGGCGCCGGGCTGGATATAAGCATAGGCTACAAATTCAAACGCCATCTTTATTTGCGCGGACACTACGTATATGGATTAAGCAATATAGACGCCTACGGCGACAAAAACAACAAGATAATACCCTCGTCTGTTATGCTCAATATTGGCTACTCATTGGCGCGCTGCAGCCGCTACAAAGGCACCTACAGGGTATACGAAGACAAGCTGCCCAACCACTGGCGCGGTATGAGCAAGGGTATATACTCAAGAAAAATTAAGTTTCCCTGGAGCCGGATGTAACAGCATAAGTACACATTGTACGGCTATGAAACCAATGGAGATTCAGGTGGAGCGCCCGACTATCTGCGCTTTTTTGGCGTTTGCTACTTGCCATCAGGTACCTATGGCGGTTAGTGGGTAAACACAACCATCTCTACATTTGCCTTTTTACATTCGTTAAAACAATACCTGATATCGTAGAGCATGCTTTGCACTTCGTCAAATTCGTCGCTTTCTATATTTGCCTGTTCATCATCTATCGGCGTTTTGTTGGCAATA
The DNA here is from genome assembly GCA_964561325.1 of uncultured Flavipsychrobacter sp. Taxonomy (GTDB): domain Bacteria; phylum Bacteroidota; class Bacteroidia; order Chitinophagales; family Chitinophagaceae; genus Nemorincola. The sequence goes on along the minus strand of CAZLPE010000063.1, from coordinate 3,585 downwards.
GCCGCTATATGATCTACTTCGGCCAATGTGTAGCTTGTAATAGACGGAAAGTCGAGGTACCAGGGGATATCAAATACCTGATGATTTTCTACCATGTCCAGTAGATCTATTTTCAACCCATGTTTGTTCAATTCGCTCACTGCGGCTTCGTAAGCTCGGCCATAGTAAAAACCATCGCTTTCCGGCAGTAGTTGCACTCCAAAATAATCGCACATTACAAGCAGCGCATAGCCATAAGCAAAGCCTCTTTTATCGTCGAGCCCACTGGAGGGCGCTTGTTTCTTTGCAAAACTCCAAAAGCTTTTTTTGCTGGCTTGGGCTCTGTTTTCGGGTTTTACCCAATTGAAAATGATATCTCTGAGAACGTCGTCGAAGTTGAAACGAAATTCGGGCGCCAGCGAATCGTCTTCAAAATCGGCATAGTGGTCGTATAGGTTAGCGGTCTTAATTTTCGCTAACAGCGCATGATCGCAACTGCCAAAAGCTGCTTTTACCTTGTTAATATCTACGGCAAACGGGATAGCTACAATACTCATATAGGTGTAGGCCTTCCTATTTTTGAATACGAGACCTCACCCAAATATAATGAGCGCAATGATATGCAGCAACTAAATATCCTCCGGCCATCAGAAGTTCAAAATCAATATATTCGCATAGAAATCATCGTTAATGAAACTAATCCCTTTTTTAATATTGCTTCTGGCTGCTAACATGGCTATCGCTCAGCACGATACCGGCGGCCGGTTAACAAACACAGATACTGCCGCTAC
>CAZLPE010000063.1:0-2715 GCA_964561325.1 uncultured Flavipsychrobacter sp. | reverse complement strand
CTACTAAAAAACACAGACTTCTGGCAAACATCGGCAGATGAAAACCGCACCGGAAACGACGGCGCTGAATGGATAATGGAAGGAAAAACCGCCGACAGATACCATGTAGTGCACCGATGGTCGCCTAAAAAAGAGACTCCGTTTTACCAATGCTGCAATAAACTGATAACGCTTACCGATATTAAGATAAAGAAAGGAGATAAATATTAGCCTCGCCCCAACACCAACGTCAGGCAAGCATTTATCGTCTTATATTGCACACAAGCAAGCAACCCGGCGCTACTTAGTCGCTATTTGCTACGCTACTACTATATAAACAACAACTATGGTATCTACACTAAAACTAACGCTGCTATCTGTTGTTGTTATTGGCGCGTTCTTCAGTTTGCCCTTTTACAGAGTATGGGTAAAAACGCGATTATTTAATGAAGACAATAGTATAGCTACTCAATTGTCGCAAATGAGCCGTGAGGAGCGTATGGTAAACCGGTTTGGCAACAGCTACAAGGTACTAAAAGACCTCACTGCCAGCTTTTACAAGCTGCAAACAGCCGAACCCGTGCTGCTGCTGCCGCCGCAGGGCTACGTAAACGACCTGAAAGTAGACAACCTGCTGATACCCGAACCAGCTATATTCTACTACTTTACCGGCTACAAAGCGGTATGGTACGATAGTCCGGATGTATACAGGGCAACGCTGGCGCTTGAGTTTGCCGGCGACGACCGCATATACCTGAAACGGATAAGAGGACCGCAGGAGCTCAACCAACTATTGATGCAATACAGACAATACAAGCTGGATCTATGAATTTTACAGGACTCATTTTTTTGCTGTTGATGCAGTTTGTGGCTGGCAGGGGTATTCTTCAGTTATTCAGGTTGCAGCTCTCGGCTATGGCTATGGGCTGTTTTGCGCTTATGTGCGGCGGCTGTGTGGTGTCGTTTGCGCCATTTATAGTACAGGCGCTGGGGCTTGCGCTTGTGGCGCCGCATATATACTACTGCATTGCTGCGCTTACTGCCCTGTGCGCCGCGCCGCTGATAGCGCAACGCAAAACCCTGACAGCGCCGCGGTTTGTATGGCCCAAGCTGTACGAAGCGCCTTTTCTGGCGGTATTCGCTATACTGGCTGCCATAAGCGTTTGGCGGTGTTTTTACCTGCCCATGACCCCGCGCGACATGCTGACGGGCACCGAACTGATAGCCGAATTTGCGGTGCGGGAAGGTACGCTGGTCAATTCGGTTTTTAATGGGCTTGACCTACGCATGGCTCCTGCGCACAATATTTTTAAGTCGCCGTTTATGACCGGTATGCAGATTGTGTACAAACTGCTTGTGCAACCTTTTGGGCAGGTATGGCTAAGTATGTATGCCGTTTGTTTTTGCGCATGGTTTTACAGCGTTCTGCGCCTGTTGGTGCATCCCGTAATAGCCGGCGCGCTAATGCTGCTGTTGCTATGCGCCCCAGATTTGTTTTCGTATAGCTACATAGTTATGTACGACTACATGAGTATGGTGTTTTTTGTCTCTGCCTTTTATTTTCTTTCCCAATATCTGGAAAGCAACAAAATCAACGAACTGGCGTGGGTGTCGCTATTGTTTGGCATAGCTATGTATTTGCGCAGCGAAACCATTATTTTTCAGGCATTGCTGATACCCACGCTGCTCTACCAATGGATAAAAACAAAGACAAGCCCGCTGCACATAGCGCTGCGCACAGGTATTTATTTGGCGGGTAGTGTGGCGTTTCATTATACAGGTAGCGCATTAATGAGCGCTTTCATACCTGTGCCGCTATCGCTGCGTGGCATGGTAAATACCAACCCCGCCGAAATAGGCATTGTATTTACTAAAGCCGCCGAAATAGCGCAACAGCTTATTTTCTGGAAGAAAGGGGTATGGATATACGGATACCTCGTATATGCGTTTTTGGGAACGCTGGCAATAGATATTATCTGGCCGCGCACCTTCAGCAAAAACGCCAGAACGGCATTGCTGGGCGTTGCGGTGGTGTATGCGGGACTTGCCTTTATGTGCTACTTCTTTCCGTTCATCGTAATACAAAACACCATAAAGCGCGGACTGTTTCGCATGTTTCCGCTGTTGGTACTGTACATGGCCAGTAGCGGCGCAGTGCAACGATTGTCGGCAACGCTCACGAAGTGGGCAACGCAGCAGCAAAAAGTTGGTTAGCTATAAAATCTGCATGGCGCGAGATTCCTGTAGAAATTCAAACGAACGAGAACGTAATAACTATCCTATTTGCTAATGCAATGCTTATTATAGAGCCGCTAAGCAATATCTGCTTGCATAGCGCACATTATGGCTGCAAAAAATTACATTTGTAACTATCCTACATCTACCCTTTTTATGAGAAAAACCTTGCTATTTACGCTACTTGCTATTTTTGCGGCGATTAACAATAGCATAGCGCAAACAAACTGCGACCAGAGCCGCCTGACAGGCATATGGAAAGAATGCGGCATAACAAGATCGAATAGCTACAGTCGCCCACCGGCGAATGTGAATACCGACAGCCTGCTGGCGCAATACAAGCGCGCTACCCCTGCCGGTAAAATCTGGACCTTTGGCGCCGATGGCTCCTACAGCTACGAAAGCCCCGCGGTACAGTTAAAAAACGCAGGCAGGTATACCCTAACAGCCGCAACCTGCGCCCTAAAATTATCGACCCGAAAAAAAGACCCTTTTTACATC
>CAZLPE010000062.1:0-21792 GCA_964561325.1 uncultured Flavipsychrobacter sp. | reverse complement strand
CTGTTATGACTATAGTTCGTATAAATAGCTTTATTCATTACAAGTATTACCCAATATGCCAGTGTGTGGATACAATTCGGAGGACATTAATCGCTGTATTGACCTCGTAAAGAATAATGTATGGATAGTTTTTGATTGCTTTGTAGCGCACAATTTCATTTAACAAAGAAGCAGCGTAGGGGTATTCCTTGATTTTTTTGAGCGTTGTATTTACCGAACTTTCGAATTTTCTGCCCAAGCCATTTTGTTGGCTATCATAGTAGGTTATGCCTTCTTGCAAATCTACAAGCGCCGCAGGTGTGATTTTTAGCTGCAATTGCATCAGGCAAATTTTAAGGTTTTTCGCGCCTCCTCCCAATCCAAACAGTACGATGGGTCTTCCTGTATTTTTTTATGCTCTATCATCGCCATATCTATTTGCTCTTGACTTGGGTAGGCGTGCTCTGTATTCTTTTCAACTTTAAAACCCAGAGATTCAACCAGCTCCATAAAAAAAGCTAATCTATTGTCTGGTACATGTACTGTCAGTTGCATGTGATATTGTTTAAACCAAAGGTAAGTATTTTCTGATGCGTAATTACCGCAATTCACCGCCAATCAATGTAAGCCGTATTCAGGATTAATCGAAATCTGTAAATCGGCGCTAAGACTACCATTCCCCCGTCCGTGAAATCTGCGCAATCCTATAAAAATCCGTGATTCAGACACCTAAACGCCGGTTACCAACCGGTTGCATTGCAAGACGGAAGAATCGCCCAGAGGGGCGTGGTATGTTGGTCTAAAACCGATGCCATAGGCATTGTATGTTTATAGAAAAACCCATTTACGCACACCCGATGCTGTAGGTATCAAATATAATAACCAAATTAAGTAATTCGTAAAAAACAAAAAGCCACTCCCGAAGAAATGGCTTTCAAAACACTATATCTGAATTAACTGATTACTTATCCATTGCCAGCCTAAAACCCAGCGAACTTGCTTTGGTGTTGGGCAGGTAGGCAGCTCTGCGGGTCACGGTTACTTCGTCGGCATTGTTTGCCCATCCTCCCCCACGCACCACATGCGAGTTGCCGCCTGTAGGGCCGGTAGGGTTGGCTACATCGTTTTTACTGCCATAGTTGCGGGCATACCAGTCGGCTACCCACTCTTCTACGTTGCCGCTCATATCATATATCCCCAGTTCGTTGGCTCTTTTACGGCCTATAGGGTGCACATGGTCTTCCGAGTTGCGGCTAAACCAGGCTACCTCGCCGGGCAGGCGTTGGCCTGCATAGCGCTTGCCGGTCATGTACTTTACAGGTACGCGCTTTGAGTCGGCATCTACAAACAGTTCGTTCACACCGCCGCGGGCTGTATATTCGGCGCGCTTCACCATGCGTTCCTGCACGCCGCCGCGGGCTGCATATTCCCATTCTGCCTCTGTGGGCAGGCGGTAGTTTTTGCCAGTTGTTGTATTCAGCTTTTGAATGAATGCCGTAACATCGTTGAAGGTCACATTATTCACCGGGCATTCGTCGCACAAAAAAGTTGATGGATTGCTACCCATTACGGTTTTCCATTGCTCCTGCGTTACTTCGTATGCCGACATATAGTAGTCTTTCAGCGTCACAGTATGCGCTGGCCTTCTGTCTAATGCCTCGTCGTCGGCGCCCATATCAAAATTTCCTCCCTGTACCAAAACCATATTCATATGCAGGGGCGCATCGCTCAGTTTATTAATTTTTCTTTGCGCCATTGCGGGCTGTAGCAGCGCCAGCATCAATACGGAGGAAAAAAGAATTCTCATATAATTTCTTGTTTTTATGATTTTTATTCCATCATTTGCACCACCTTGGTTGGTTCCAGGTTGGCGTTTCTTATTGCTATGTTCTGAGCTACAGATCTTGCCAGCGCCACAAATGCATTTTTTGCAGCAGGCTTGTCGTCTATTACCGCAGGTACGCCGCTATCGCCGCCCTCCCTTATGCTTTGCACTATTGGCACCTCGCCAAGGAAAGGCAACTCAAACTGCTCGGCCATTTTCTTAGCTCCGCCGCGCCCGAAGATATAATATTTATTGTCAGGTAGCTCTTCCGGCGTAAAATAAGCCATATTTTCTACAATTCCCAATATGGGCACATTGATTTGCGGCTGGCGGAACATCATAATAGCCTTACGGGCATCGGCTGCAGCCACAGCCTGCGGGGTAGACACTATTACAGCGCCTGTTACCGGCACCGTCTGCACCATGGTAAGATGCACATCGCCGGTGCCCGGCGGCAGGTCGATGATCAGGTAGTCAAGGTCTTGCCAATATACATCGGTAATAAACTGTTTCAATGCAGAGCTGGCCATAGGGCCGCGCCATATCACCGGTTGCTTCTCGTCTATAAGCACGCCTATCGATATGGCCTTGATACCATATCGCTCCAGCGGCACTATCATACCCTTACCGTTTATCTCTGTCATTTTTGGGCGCTCGTCGCGTATGCCCAGCATTATAGGTATAGATGGTCCGTATATATCGGCGTCCAGCAAGCCTACCGATGCGCCTTCCTGCGCCAAACCTATAGCGAGGTTTACAGCAACCGTAGATTTACCCACGCCGCCCTTACCCGACGCCACCATTATAATATTCTTTACACCGTTCAGCACAGATTTATTGTCTTTCCTGTTGCTGTTCACATTAGCGGTCATGTTTACGGTTACTACGGCTTCTTTATCTACCAGCAACCTGATCGCATTCACGCACGCTTTCTCTATCATCTCCTTTAGCGGACAGGCGGGGGTGGTAAGCACAACTGTAAAAGATACGTTTTTACCATCTATCGCTATATCCTTTACCATGTTCAGGGTCACCAGATCCTTACCCAGATCGGGCTCCTGCACCTGACTCAACGCTTCTATTACGGCTTCTTTAGTTATCATATAAACCTATGTTAAAGTACCCTTTGTACCCGGCAAAAGTAAGGTAAAGGCTTTTACTTTGTAATAGCGCAATGGTAGTAATTTAAAATTTGTTGTTGTCATCCGGTCAGCTTGGTTTCCAGCTACACAGCAGAAACAACGATGTACATAACAATACTTCACATACCACAAAGCGCAAAACAATGTAACTTTGCATAACGTATGGGGTTAAAGCGGCTTACTTATCGGTTTATTATTGTTTGCCTGCTTTGCTGTGGCGTTACCGCACATGCACAGGTGGGCTTTGACAATGTAATACAGATAGACGGCGTAACCATGACTGCCGACAGCCTGCGCGCGGTGCCAGACGTAACGGTGCTGGTGCGCAACAAAAACCGCGGTGTAGAATCGGGCTACATGGGCGTATTCTCCATAGTATGCTACAAGGGCGACACGCTCGAATTTTCGTGCATTGGCTACAGACCCAAGCAGTATATCATACCCCGCGATCTGCCCGGCAACCTGTACTCTATGGTACAGCTAATGGTGCAAGACACTTTTTACCTGCCCGAAACAATTATCAAGCCGCTACCAACAAAAGCAGAGTTTAACTACGCTTTCGAAAACTGGCATATACCCAACGACCAATACGAACTGGCGCGCCGCAATACCAATGCTTATGTACTCAGGGCGCTATCGTTTACGCTGCCGCGCGATGGCCGCGAGGCACAGGCAAGACTGCAACAAGAGCAGGCGCGGGCGGCTGTATACTATGGTCAGCAACAACCTATGAACATACTTAACCCTATAGCATGGGGGCAGTTTTTCGAAGCATGGAAACGCGGCGATTTCCGCAGGCAAAACAATCCGTTCAAAGAATCGTACTAAACGCTATTGCACCGCTAATCGCGTACCATCCAGTCGGAAGTTCCATCTACAATGCCATCCATTTCTATCGTCAGCGTGTCGTGCGCAAAACGGTATATCATTTGGTCATTGTCGCCTATTGTCAAAAAGTTGCATAGCGTTCCGTAGCTTGTAGCGGTATCTACCCTTAGGCTGTATGTTGTGTTGGTGGTATCGGTAGCGAAAACAGTGGTGCAGGTACCGTCGCCGCGAAAGGTGACGTGTTTGTTCTGTCCTGGACCTGGCGCTTGGTGCATACCCGCAATTCCACCTGTTATTAGTACCAACTTCCAGGAGCCGGTAAGCGATGTGCTTTCATCAACTGGCGTGGTAGTGGTAGTTGTAGTGTTGCGGGGCTTGCTGCAACCCAACAATACAAAAGCAGCAATTGCAAGAACAGACTTATTCATAAGTAGCGGTATTTATAAAAACAGTTAAATTTTATGCAAAAAACTTAATGCAAATTCAGCGCCAATATTATCGATTCGAGCAATCGGCCCATTTTTTTAATAGCTTTGTTGTTATACCCATTGCGCTAAAATGAAATACCTGCTCTGTTCCTGCTGCATGTTGTTGCTTGTGGCTACTGCCAATGCACAGCAACTGTCGTTTAAAGATACCATAGCCGCCTACAACAACAACCGCATGCGCACCAACGGCAAGGGCATGCTAACGCTGGGCGCATGGGGCATAGCCAACATGGCGGCGGGCGGCGCAGGCTACTTTGCAGCCAAAAAAGAAGAGTGGAAATATTTTCATGAAATGAATTTTGCCTGGGGCGCTATTAATACCGGCATTGCCGCGCTGGGATTGCGAGGTATAGGCAAGGAGCGCGCCCGCAAATACAACTATCTGCAAGCGCACCAACAGTATCAGGCTAACAAACGACTGTATCTGCTGAATGCCGGGCTCGATGTACTGTATGTAGGCACAGGCGTAGCCCTTACGGAAATAGGCCGCACATCCACAAACAGAAAAGATATGCTTACCGGCTTTGGCAGGTCGGTAGCTATACAGGGCGTGTTCCTGCTTCTGTTCGACAATGTCATGTATGCATCGCACGCACGGCGCAACAGCAAGTGGCGCCAGCTGCTGGACGAAATACAGATTACCGGCAGCGGCGCAAGCCTGATGATTAATTTCTGATTATCTGCGGCATTACCTCGTCCAACTATTTGGGGCAGGGTTTGCCTTGGGCAATGGCTTGCGGGGCAGCATATCGTTGCGCATAGCGGCATGATACACAAACGAAGCTACTATCACTGATGCCTGCATCAGATCGTTGGCGCTAACCCTGTCGTACGAATCCATGTTTGTGTGGTGCGTACGGGTGCCATATTCCAGTCCGTCTTGTATAAACTGAAAGCCCGGTATGCCCAGCTCGTCAAACGCTATGTGATCGGTAGATCCGGTATTACGAATGGTAAGAGTTGATGCGCCCAGATCGGCAAACGGCTCCAGCCATGCCCCAAAGATGGAACGTAGTTCGTCGTTGCCCTGCAAAAACACGCCTCGTATCTTGCCGCCGCCATTGTCCAGATTAAAGTAGGCCGACACCTTGCTCTGTTCAGGTTTCAGTTTCATGGTCAGCCTGTCGCCAAAGTGGTTTTTAGCATATCCGCGCGAGCCCAGCAGCCCCTGTTCCTCGCCGCTCCACAGCGCAATGCGTATAGTTCGGCGCGGCTTTACGCCCACGGCCTTCAGTATCCGCACCGCCTCCATCATCACCCCTACGCCGGTACCGTTGTCGGTGGCTCCGGTAGCTGCATGCCAGCTATCCAGGTGGCCGCCCAGCATCACTATCTCGTCTTTCAGCTCGGGGTCGGTACCCGGAATTTCGGCTATCACATTATTTTCTATCGAGTCGGTTGTCTGAAACGCAGTGCGGGTATCTACCTCCAGCATCACTTCCTTGCCTGCGTCCAGCAGTCTTATCAGGCGCGCTATGTGTTCATTGCCCATTTCCAGTTCCGGCGATACGGGCGGCGCATTCCATGCCCGGGAGGCGCCATTGGTGGTAAACACCGTACCCATGGTGCCGCGACCGCCGCTCAGCACGGCGGCAACGCCCTCGGCATAAAAAAACGAGTCGATCATTTTGCGCAAATTCGGCGCGGTTTTCACAGGGCTCGCAGGCCTTTTACTCAAATTGGTGGGGCCGTCTTCCACATGCGGGTCCATCGACAGTTTTCGCAGATCTTCATCGTTCAAACGCGATGCGTCGGCTGTAAAATTTGGCTTGGTCTCGCCGCCTATGGTAGCGTATACTACTATTTTATCGCGCAGTTTGCCGGCATATTGCGCCAGATCCTCTGCCTTATCTATGCGCACCAGCACTGCCTTGGCTTTTACAGGGCCATTGGTGCCGGGCGTCCAGGCGCGGGGCACAGCTATCAGTTGCTGATAGTAGGGCGCCGTCATGGCTAGATAGCTTTTATTCACCTCCCAGCCCTTACCAAAACCGCCCCATGGCTCTATGTGCGCATTAGCAAGCCCCCAATCCTCGAGTTGCTTACGCGTCCAGCGTTCCGCGCTCTTCATGCCTGCCGATCCGGTAAGCCTCGGACCATTAACATCGGTCAGTTGAAACATGGTTTCCATCACTTTAGAGTTGTTAAACCCCTCATACCGTATGCGGTCTACCATGTGCAGATTCACTTTTTCGGCGCGGTCGCCCCTGAACGATAATGCTACCAAACCAATGCCGGCCAGTAGTATGCGCGAATGCTTATTCATGTATCAACTTTTGAGCATGAAAAGTAAACAAAATACTTCAATTGTCTGTTTAACGCAACCATAGCTTTTGTCGGGGTAGCTGATTAGGCTATTAGCAACTAACTTTGCACAATAAATACGCCCCAAATGAAACCAGATATTTGTACCGGCGAGGATGTACAACAACTTGTAAATACGTTTTACGACACGGTACGGAAAGACGAGCTGATAGGCTACATTTTTAACGACCTTATCGGCGCCGACTGGTCGCACCACCTGCCGGTTATGTATCGGTTTTGGGAGTCGGTTTTGTTGAGCAAACCCGGCTATTCCGGCAACCCTATAGGCGTGCATATAGGCGTAGACAAGCGCATACCGCTGCAAAAGCCGCACTTCGACCGATGGCTGCTGCACTGGAACGCCACTGTAGACGCCCTCTTTGCAGGCGAAATTGCCGACCAAGCCAAAAACCGCGCCATGCTCATGGCCAACCTCATTCACATAAAAGTGGAAATGTCGCACCAACCCGGCTTTATCGCTTAATGCCGCTTGGCGCTGTTAATACTATTACAATTGCATTTATCAATATCGCGATGAACTCATTTACCGTCTCCGGCCAGTTGGTCGATCTTTTCGAAAGGCGCATTTATCCTGCTACCATAAAAGTGGATAATGGCCGGATAACAACGATAACCGAAGTGGCCGAAGCGCCCGCACACCTGATAATGCCGGGATTTATAGACGCCCACATACATATAGAAAGCTCTATGCTGGCGCCCACTGCTTTTGCGCAAATAGCGGTTGTGCATGGCACGGTAGCCACAGTGTCAGACCCGCACGAGATTGCTAATGTGTGCGGCAAGGCCGGCGTACAGTATATGATAGACAATAGCCGCCTATCGCCGTTCAAGTTTTTCTTTGGCGCGCCGTCGTGCGTGCCCGCCACGGGTTTCGAGACCGCCGGCGCTACGCTGGATGCCGCCGACGTTGCGGAGCTACTGCAAAACCCAGATATCTGGTACCTGTCTGAGATGATGAATTATCCCGGAGTATTGTATAACGACCCGCAAGTGATGGCTAAAATAGCTGCTGCCCATGCGGCCGGCAAACCGGTAGACGGTCATGCGCCCGGGCTAAGAGGCGACGTAGCAGCGCAATATGCGGCAGCGGGCATTACTACCGATCACGAATGTTTTACCCTGCCCGAAGCGCTCGACAAAATAGCCGCCGGCATGCACATACTCATCCGCGAGGGCAGCGCCGCCAGAAACTACGATGCGCTGGCTCCGCTGCTGGCCACACATCCTGAGCGGGTTATGTTTTGCAGCGACGATAAGCACCCCGACGAACTGGTAATTAACCATATAAACGCTCTGGTGAAACGCTCGCTACAAGCAGGCTACAATCTGTACGATGTGTTGCGGGCCGCTTCTGTACATCCGGCTACCCATTACCAACTGCCCGTTGGCTTGCTCCGCAAAGGCGATCCCGCCGATTTTGTAATAGCCGATAACCTTACCGACCTCAATATCATCCAGACCTATATTGGCGGGTGCCTGGCGGCAGAAAACGGCGCTTCTTTGTTGCCATTTGTGCCGGTTACCCCAATCAATAAATTTGAAGCATCACCCAAAACACCTAATCAATTTGCAGTCGAAGCACATTCGCCGCTACCGGAAATAAGGGTGATAGAAGCCATAGAAGGTCAGCTGGTTACCAACTGCCTGAAGCTGCCTGCAAAGGTTGCAGATGGCCTGCTGGTGAGCGACACAGAACGCGACATACTAAAAATTGCGGTGGTGAACCGCTACCAGCACGATGCTCCGGTAGCTGTGGCCTTCATAAAAAACTTCAGGTTAGCGCACGGAGCAATCGCCTCGACGGTGGCGCACGATTGCCACAATATTATAGCTGTTGGCGTTACAGACGAATGTATATGCGCCGCCGTAAATGCCCTCATAGATTGCAAAGGCGGCATAGCGGTAGCCTCCGCCCCCGATAATGTAAGCGTTATGCCGCTGCCTATAGCCGGACTAATGGCCACCGGTAGCGCCCACGAGGTAGCTACACAATATACCGCCATAGATAAATTGGCTAAATCGCTGGGCACAACCATGAAAGCGCCATTTATGACGCTATCCTTTATGGGGTTGCTGGTAATTCCGGCGCTGAAGCTCAGCGACTTAGGTCTGTTCGACGGAGCAGCGTTTGCCTTTACCGATGTAGAAGTGAGCTAACAGGCAAGTCCTGCCATCTGTGCAGGATGAGCGATACCAACGCTAATTTTTCTCCATGATAAAGTTGAGCCCGAAGAAAAAATACTCCCGGCGCAGACCTTTGTGCTTTTGTATTTGCTCTTCTTTTGCCATCAATACTTCCGGATTGGCAAATTTGTAACTGATGGGCAGATAATAACGTATGTATTGCACGCTGTCGTTGAGTAAGTGAAAACCATTTTTCTCAAACAGCCATCTCCAGCTGTTCAGGCTTCTAATGTTCTCATTACCTATCAGGATGTCCTTTTGCAATTTCTCGTCCCAAATGGTGATGATGCGTTTGTTGCCGCGATACTTATACAGCTTCATGCGCTGTATAATATTGTTGCCATTTTCCTCTATCGAAAGTACTTTACCGCCTCTGCGCAGGCTATCATTAAATATCTGTAGCGCATCGTTTATTGGCTCAAGGTGGTGCAGCGTATCCTGTACTATTATCCAGTTATAGCTGGATGGCTGGGGCTTATTGTCAAAAAGGTTTTCGTAAGTGCATGTAAAAAGCGATGTATCGCCATACTTGCTCCAGTATTCTTTGCGCTTGTTTACAGTATCAAAATAAAATTCCAACGTGGTGCCATAAGTCTTAATGCCATTCATTGCCAGAAACAGGCAGGTGGTGCCGTATCCGCATCCGCAATCCCATATAGACAAATTTTCTTTATTACCTGCGCCGTCAATCATGTGCTTTTTTATATAGTGCAGCCTCTGCAGAAAATAATTGCGCCGGAAATGCCACGAAGATTGGTTGCCCAAAAACTTGTAATAAGGTTGCATCTCTGTGTGCACTTCCAGTTCCTTCAGCATCAGTTCAAAAAACTGCTCCGGTAACATCATTTGGATATAAATATAAAAAAGTCAAAAAAGCAAAAAAGGGAAAACCCTCCCTTTCGGATTGCAAATTAGGCCTTTAGATTAGATAATTGGAATAGCAGGACTAATTTTATTAAAATAACAATCGATTATCCTGCATGACCGGAGCCGCAAAACAGGCAATGCTTTAGTACCCAACAAGTTGTAAATCGCATAAATTACCCCTTTCCTAAACGCTTGTTATGGCAAATAAAAATACGCTTTCCAGTATTAAAAATGGCTTAAAAAAATTAATTTCACGCCACCAAACCAGCTATCACCAAGACCGCATTTACTGCCTATCGAGCCTGTAGCGCCCTTATGAGTAATTAACACTTTGAAAATCAAAACTCGGGCGGGTAGTAAAGCAACACTTTCGGGTTTACGCTGTCCCGGTACAAAACCTTTATCCGGAGTATCTATTAAAACAAAAAAGGCTTGTGTATGATCATGCAAAAACTGTTATCGGAACTACGTCTGCATAATGGCATTGCATTGGTATTTGAAAACAACAGCATAACCTATCCCGAACTTCTGGAGCGTGTAGACAATCTGGCTGCGGCCATACTGCATTATGCGCCCAACCAAGAGTTTATTGGCATAAGCGCCACAAAGTGCATAGAAATGGTGATTGGTGTGCTGGCCATACTTAAAGCCGGCAAGGCTTATCTTCCGCTCGACCCCACCTACCCGCAAGCGCGCATCCACCAACTCACTGCCGACTCCGGCCTGGAGTTTGTGGTTTGCCCGACCAACGAACGCACGTTTTTCCAGCAATTCGATCTGAACGCGATTGCGTCGGATAAAATTTACGATTACGCGCCCGCCACACCGCAGGCGCAAAGCGAAATAGTGTGTGTGCTATATACATCGGGCTCTACAGGCGTGCCCAAGGGGGTTTGCCTCGGGCATAAAGGACTGATGAACCAACTGGATTTGCAGAAAAGCCATGGCCATGCCAAACCCGGCGTACACACACTACAATTCAGCCACTTGAGCTTTGATGGTTCGTTTCTCGAAATATTTGTACCGTTATACACCGGCGGCACCCTGTATCTTGTAAACGACACCTACCGTACTAATATTGGCAAACTGCTGCACTATATAGTCGACAATAGTATCAACCGCATGTTTCTTGCTTATGTGGTAGTGCAATATCTTGCAGAAACCGCTCAGCAATATAATCTATACCCAACCTCGCTGACCGAAATTATTACAGGCGGCGAACTGTTACGGATAACTCCGCAGATAGCACATTTTTTCGACAAGCTTAGCGACTGCGTGTTTATGAATGTGTACGGCCCCACGGAAACAAGCGTATGGGTAACCGAACACAAGCTGAAAGGCGATGCATTGCATTGGCCTGCCATACCGCCTATAGGAGCGCCTGTACCTATTGCGCAGGTATACATTGTTGACGAGCAATTGCGGCTTTTACCGCAGGGTGAAACCGGCGAGGTGATTATTGCGGGCGAATGTCTGGCGCTCTACTACCTGAACAAACCCGAAGAAACGGCCCAACGCTTTGTAAACTGGACACAACCCGACGGGTCAGTCATTCGTGTTTACCGAACCGGAGACCATGCATTCTTCAACGATGATGGCACGATTCAATTTCAGAGTCGAAAAGACAATCAGGTGAAGGTAAAGGGCGGATACAGAGTGGAACTTTCGGAAATTGAAGTTGTCATCAGCCGTATTGCAGGAGTAAGTCAGGTTAAAGCCATTGTGCGCGAAGACCGGTCTACGCTTAAAAAAATAGTAGCCTATTTGATTTGCCAAAATAAGGCGCTTACCACCGCAGCAATAAAGCATTGTGTAGACGCTGAACTACCTGCATACATGGCGCCCGACGCATATGTGCTGTTGGATGCTTTTCCGTATACGGTGAGCGGCAAAGTAGACACAATAGCGCTACCCCCGCCCGATAAAGTAGATACTGGCGCTCACAACAATGCGCAGGGTGAAACTACAGACGACGAAAAATACCTGTTAGCGCTCTGGGAAGACCTGCTGAACATAACCGGTATAACTGTTGGCGATAATTTTTTCGACCTTGGCGGATCTTCGCTAATGGCTATAGAAATGATGGCGCGCATAGAACGGGAGCGCAATCTGGAGCTTTCTATAGCGTCGGTTTACGATTTCAATACCGTAGGCAAGCTGGCAAAATTGATCAGCGGCATTACAAAAGCTAATGAATTTTCACCGCTGGTTCAATTAAAACCTATCGGCGACCGTATACCGGTGTACTTTGTTTGCGGCGACAACCTGAACCTAATTAACTTCAACACCATCATCAAATACCTGCATCCCGACCAGCCAGTGTTTGGGCTGCAACCCAAAGGACTGGATGGGAAGTCGGCGCCGCTGGACACAATTCCAGATATTGCTACATATTATCTCGAAGCTATCATTGCCCATAATCCCAAAGGGCCTTATGCAATTATAGGCTATTCGTTTGGCGGCTATGTAGCGTTTGAAATGGCCAAGCAGTTAAAAGCCATGGGTAAATCCGTTTTGCTACTCGGCATGATAGATACCGACGCTGCACAAGCCCAAAAAAAGGATGCCGCTCTGATGGCGCTTACCAAAAAAATAGCTCGCCAAATACCTAAACTCCGATGGATAGCGGCATCATTTTTAAAAAATCCAGGCGCAGTAATAGCCTACCAGAAACACACTATTAAACAACGCGTAGGCGAAATGCTGGGTGTAAACAACCAGACTCCCCCCGACCAACAAACCGGGTTCCACAGGCTGCGCGACAAAATAAACGCTGTGCATCACAAGGCGCTTGCTGCTTATAGTCTGGGGGTGCACGAAGGACCGATAACGCTGTTTAAAGCAGCCGAACGTCCCTACTTTATTGATGACTTCGAATACCTTGGCTGGAAAACGCACACCAAAACAGCCGTAGATGTATACCTCACCCCCGGCGACCACGACAGCATGTTTCTGGAACCCAACTGCAAAACGCTGGCCAAACACATAGACGACGCGCTGCTAAAAGCCGTAAAGGCGAAGTAGCGCCTACGACAACAGGCGAAACGGCTCCCGGCCTTTTGGTTTTTTATATTATTTTTGACCATTATTGCCAGCCGGCTCATTCACAAACGATCACCTGTATATGAACAAATCAATAGACAAGTTAATAACTCATGCTGCCTATTGGTATATTATTGCGCCTTTCCTCATTTTTGTCGCGGGCTGGCTGCAACCGGTCTATGCTACTCTGGCAAGCGTTGTGTTATTGGCGTCGTATGCCTTGTCTGTTAGAGCCACTACCCAATTCCGGGATATCGACTTTGGTAAGTACAAAAACAAAATAGCTATTGCGCTGGGCATCATTCTGGTTGTTTTGTTTTTTTCGGGCATCGGGGCTTTTGGCTATCAAAACGACGACCACTGCATACGCAACGGCATTTTTCGCGATCTCATCAGTCATAAATGGCCGTTTATGGTCAACGAGGGCGGCAATATTCTTTATCTAAAAAGACCTATACTATTCATTTACTACTTTCACTACTGGCTGCCGGCGGCGCTGATAGGCAAACTATGGGGCTGGACAGCCGCAAATGTGTTTTTGTACCTTTGGTCGGCAGCGGGCATGGCGCTCACCTACTACTTCCTCTGCCGTTTGTTCAATAAGGTATCTATACGTCTGTTACTGATTTTGTTGTTTTTCAATAGCCTGTACTTGTTTGTTACAATGGCTCGCTACCCGGTAAAAACAATACTTACCAGCGACGGGCTTATCTGGTCAGACCAAATGATACTGGCAGGCTCCAGCCTCGATTCCGTATTCTGGATCTATAATCAGGTTATTACTCCATGGCTTATTTTGGCTATGATACTCAACAACCTACCCAAACAAAATGTTCTGTTCCTCTATGCGCTTTGCTTCATACATGGCCCCTTCATGTGTATGGGTTTCTTCCCTTTTTTGGGCATCATGATACTCAAAGACTTGTTTGGCGCCGAGGATGCCGGCAGGCCATTCTGGAAACGCGTACAAGCCTACCTAAGTGTACAAAATACAATAGGCATGGCCACCATACTGGTGTTGGGCTATTTATTCATATCTGGCAGCTCAAACGTGCAGAAACTATATGTGGAACACATAAAACCCATTAAATACCTCATCTTTATTACTGTATCGTTTGGTATCATTGCCGTGTTGTTGTTCAACAAATACAAGAAAGAACCGGTGTTTTATGTCATTGTCGCCATGCTGCTTACGCTGCCGCTACTTGGCATGGGCACAGTGCAAACATTCACATTTTGTGCGCGCGTATCGCTGGCGCCAATGTTTATGCTAATGATACTTACCGCCCGCTACGTATTTGAAGAAGGCAACTCGATGACCAAAAAAATGGTGGTAGGCTACATACTGCTGAGCGCTATAGAGCCCGGCCTTGAGCTGGCGCGAAATATGGCGCTGACCATAGGATTTTATGCCAATAGGGCCGGCATGAACCAATACCTGTACAAAAGATCTGGCGAGTACAGCCTGCGGCAGAAACTAACGCCGCCGCCCCAAAACTGGGCCGAGGCAAACTTCCTGAACCAATACGACCTTAAATCGATAGACGATTCTGCTTATATCTTCAATCGCCTCAGCATAGATCAGAAAGACAGTACTTTCTTTAACAAACACCTGTTGAAGAAAAGGTAGGCTTATAGCAGTCGCTTGCCGGCAGCGCTGGCGGCTATCAGTTTCGCCAAACGGCTTTTGCGGGTTGCTTCGGTTTTGGCATCCATTACCCGGTGCGCCATTTGCTTTCTGTAGCCGGGCGGTTGCGCCTGAAAAAACTGCCATGCGCCCTCTACCTCGTTAAATATCGCTACGTATTCCTCGGTCAGTTCGGTGGCCTCTTTTTCGTAGCTATATATTTTAGATCGCTCATGGTTGCGTAGCGCATAGGCGGCAAGCCCTTCGGGCGTCATTAGTCCTTTTGCCATCAGCGCTTCTACTTTGGCAATGTTTATAGCGCTCCATATACTTGTTGGTTTGCGCGGTGTAAACCGAATTTTATAGCTGTCTGCATCCACGCTTTTTCTTATGCCGTCTATCCATCCAAACCGCAGCGCCTCATCTACCGATTCGGGCCAGGTGACAGAAGGCTTGCCGGTACCCACTTTGTAATATCCTACAATCAATTCTTTTTCAGTAAGATAATTGGCGGCGAACCAATTGCCAAGGTCGGCGCCTGTTTCAAAAAATACGGGTTCCATACAAAATAGGGTAGCTATTAAGAAAACGGCAAAATAAATGACATAGTCTTTAGCAAAAACAAGATAAATATCGTTTGCAAGTATATGAATTATGGAAACAGTAGGTACACTCCCACCCCAAGTCGAAACTGTCCGCAATAAACAAGCGCAATTATCGACTCCGCACTAAGGGCTATCTACAAAAGACTAAAGACATTCCACTAAATGCTCTCTATCAACGACTATCTACTAATGACTTTCTACTTTCGACTATCTACTATCTACTAAAGACTATCTACTAAAGACCAACGACTTTCTACTAACGACTTTCTACTAAAAAACTAAGGATGATAATACGTCAATGCCTTGGGCAGCAGGTCTTTTATGTTCTGTATGCGTGTTGCATCGCTGGGGTGAGTACTGAGTATCTCCGGTGGTTTAGCCCCGCCTACCGCCGACATACGCTCCCAAAAGCCAATAGCAGCCGTGGGGTTATAGCCGGCCACAGCCATAAAGTACAAGCCCATTTCATCGGCCTCGCTCTCTTGTTTTCTTGAAAACGCAAGCGAGCCCAGAGTGCTGCCTACGCCATAGGCCGTATTGAACAAAGTTTGTGTTTCAGCAGGCTTGCTCGACAATAACACCGCCAAAGCCTGCCCGCCATATTCGGCCAGCAATTGCTCGCTCATACGTTCATTGCCATGCTTCAATACTGCGTGCGCTATTTCGTGGCCCATAACTACGGCAAGGTCTGTATCTGTAACGGTAATAGGTATAATGCCGCTGTACACTACTATTTTACCGCCGGGCATGCACCATGCATTCAGCTCTGCATTGTTTACCAGATGGTATTCCCACTGGTAGCTGCTCACCAAACTACTCTTATTTATGCCAGAAAGGTAAGTTCCTACCGCAGTAACCATACGAGCGCCAACTCGCTGCACCATCTCCGCGGCAGGCGTACCCGTTATTGGCGGATTAGCGGTAAGAAAGCTTGTATATTCAGTACTGGCCAGCGAGGTAACAGAGGCATCGTCCACAAGATTCAGAGTAGTGCGGCCGTTGGCATTTTTCTCGCACGAGCTAAAAAAACTACCTATGCCAAGCAATAATGCCGGTAACAACAGCGTAAAGCGTATCTTCTTCATAATCGCAAATTTATGATATTCCGGCCAATTAGCTCCTAAAATGGGTGTTAATAGTGATTAATGCTCAAGGTCGCCTGCCGCCTCGCCGGCATTTGGCGGTGTATTTATGACTATTTGCTGCAATTCGCCCACTTTTCTTAATTTTAGCCAATGGCGAACTCCAACGTGCGACCGTCTACGCAGTTATCGAAGCAGGAAAAAGACTATGAAAACACCATACGGCCGCAGGCTATCGAGGATTTCTCGGGACAGCCCAAGCTGGTAGAAAACTTGCGGATATTTATTAAAGCAGCTAATCTGCGGGGCGACACGCTGGATCACGTACTGTTTCATGGCCCGCCCGGATTGGGTAAAACCACGCTATCGCGTATTGTGGCCAACGAACTGGGCGTAAACATAAAAGAAACCAGCGGCCCGGTAATAGAAAAGCCCGGCGACCTTGCAGGGCTGCTCACCAGCTTGGAGCGCCGCGATGTGCTGTTCATAGACGAGATTCACAGGCTTAGCTCGGTGGTGGAGGAGTACCTATACTCTGCCATGGAAGATTTTAAGATAGACATAATGATAGATAGCGGCCCGGCGGCCCGGTCGGTGCAACTGACGCTGGAACCCTTTACGCTGGTAGGCGCTACTACCCGTAGCGGGCTGCTCACCTCGCCGCTGCTATCGCGTTTCGGTATAAAATCGCGCCTCGATTATTATACCGCAGAGGTGCTGCAGCGCATTCTTATGCGCGCGGCGGGCGTACTTAAAGTGCGCATCACATCTGATGCGGCACTCGAAATTGCAAAAAGAAGCAGGGGCACTCCCCGTATAGCCAATGGCTTGCTGCGCCGCATGCGCGATTTTGCGCAGGTATTGGGCAATGGCGTGATAGACATGGCCATTGTAGAGCATGGCCTGCGCGCCCTGAATGTAGACGAAAGCGGACTGGATGATATGGACAATAGAATCCTGACAACCCTTATAGACAAATTCAAGGGCGGCCCCACCGGCATCAACAATATAGCATCGGCTGTGAGCGAAGAAGCAGGCACTATTGAGGAGGTGTACGAACCATTCCTGATACAGGAAGGGTATATAATGCGTACACCCCGCGGCAGAGAGGCAACAGAAAAGGCATACAAACACCTCGGCCGAAAGAAGGAGACCGGCGGGCTATTGTTTTAAACAACAATAATTATTAATAAAGCTGAGAGCGGTAGCGTCCACGATACCTGTGCGGGCGCATGCCATTTTTGTGCTTACCCCAATATGATTGTCGAATATCGTGGTTGCGTGATTTGCCAAAATGATTGTATGTCCGACCGCCGGGAGAACCTATGATACGGTAAGGCGTTCCCTTAACATCGCGCATACGGCAACTACCAAAACTGAGTGTCAGCAGGAAAAGGCCGGCCAGTAAAATGATCTTGTTTCTCATTCAAGCGCCAAGATAAATAAATAAATCTTTTTTGCGCAATCTATTACCCGCCTAAAATAAAAACTTTTAACTGAGCGCTACTACAACTCAATATCCAGATTTACGAAACCGACTAACTGCTTTGTAGTATTTTTGAACCGCCTTAATAAAATACTATGTCTAAAAAACATACTGCCCGCCCTGATGGTCTGGCCTACTCTACAAATAAAGACTACTTCAACGACTACCCCGACGACGCGCCGGTGGAAACATTGCCAAAAGACAAGCAAAAACTACGTGTGAAGCTGGATAGCAAACAACGCGCCGGTAAAGTAGTAACGCTGGTAGATGGTTTTGTGGGTACAGCCGACGACCTGGAAGCGCTGGGCAAGCAACTGAAAACTAAATGCGGCGTGGGCGGCAGCGCCAAAGACGGACTCATCATATTGCAGGGCGAGTATAAAGAAAAGGTTATAGGCTGGCTCAAAGAATGGGGCTATACCCAAACCAAGTAATATGCCCAAAATGCAGGCGCATTACAATATTGTAGCTGAACCGCCGCCGCTTACTGGTAATTGCTAATCATAATATAATCTCTGATTACCGCCGTTGGCGACTCAACATTTTTTTGTTCCTTTGCCTGTATGAGAAAGATAGTTATGCTTGTAGCCGGTGCGCTGTGTATGTCGGGAGCTGTATTAGCGCAAGAGCAGCAAAAAGAAGTACAACCGGCTCAAGCTGAGGTTAAAGATACGCTGAAACCGTACCAAAAATCGACAAAGCTACCTGTGTTCAATATTCAACTCATGGATAGCGCAACTATCTTCAACACCTACAATATACCCAAGGGCAAGAAAACAGCCCTCATGCTCTTCTTCCCCGATTGCAAACACTGCAAGCGAACTATGAAAAACCTTATAGCCGGAATGGACTCGCTAAAAGATGTGCAGTTTTACCTCATGACGTCTGTGCACAGCATGACCGAGCTAAAAAAGTTTTATGAAGAACACCACCTCGCCGATTTTGAGAATATTAAGATTGTGGGCCGCGACTATGAGTTTTTCTTCGCACCCTACTTTGGCACTCGCGTAGTTCCGGATATTGCGATATACGACGAAAACAAGAAGTTTGTAAAGCTATTTGAAGGCGAAACAACCGTAAAACAGCTCTACGAATACACGCACAAATAACCGTTTTACTTTTTCTCTTTTTCTTCTTTCTCTACTTCTTCTTTCACCTCATACTTGTAGGTGTATATTTTTTCGTCCTTACATATCATCTTCACTACGTAAAGCCCGGGGTCCAGCTCTTCTGTAAACACTTTGCAGCTGCCCTTTTTACACTTCATATCCATTTCCAGCTCCTTACCCTGCATATCTACCATCATGCAGCTAACTATATCGGGCAGCGTCACGGTAAAATACTTACCCGATTTTGTGGGTTGCAGGTAAACGGTAGTGTTCTCAGCAAGCAGCTTATTGGCTACCGTTTGCTGATAGCTGCCCGTGCGGTAATAAATATTGCCCGACGAGTCGTCTTGCCATACCACATGTACGTGTCCATCGGCAAGGGCTACATCGGCATTGGCCGGGGCGCCCATTTTCATTACATCCCACTTTGCCGGAAAACCATTGGTTATCTCGTTGGTAAACAACATACATATTTCGTTGTTTATGCCTATGCTTTGCTCCCACACTATAGCAGCCGCATTGCCAGAATTGGCGATGCGAGGAAAATTCTGACTGGTAAGTCCCACAAAATTTCCGGTAAGCGGATAGGTTGTAGCGGCAAGACCATGCAGCGATGCCTTGCTCAGGTAGACCAGCATACTATCTCCGGCTCCGCTGGAGTATACAGAATACAGCGTATCGCTGATAATGATGCCATGCGGGGGATGCGCCGGGCACTCTTTTGAGCTCCAGTTGGTAGTATCCAGTTGCAGGCCCTTGCGAAACGAATTGCCCATGTTTGTAGATATGCCGGCCCAAACATTTCGCACATCGCTAAGGTTGTCGCGGTATACGATCACCGTTGCATTGCCCGACTCCACTACGGTAGCAGGACAACAATCGGATACAAGTCCACCTGAAAAATTATTGACCACCGCATCGCTATTGAACGTTTCACCCAGGTCTTTCGATTTCACCACTACGTAGCGCGGGTCTTTAAAACCCGCATTAAGGCGCATATACGCTACCAGCGGATTGCCATAAGGATCTATGGCCACGGTGGGAAACCTGGAAATAAATCCATCGCTGTCGTCTACCATGGTTTCTATTGAAAACGTTGCGCCGCCGTCGTAAGAGTGTTTCAAAAAAATATGGCTGCGCTCTTCGGGCAGATGTTTATATACTACATAAACCGTATCGCCATGGTTGGTCATTTCCGGGCCGGCCCAAGATTCGGTAAATACATGCTGCCCCGGTTCGTTTATCTGTACTGGCTCGGCAAAACCTTTTGGCGTCATTTTGCTCATGAATGCATTACCATTGGGGTCGCCCCACAGCACAATGGGCTTGTAATTCTTATCGAGCGCTATGCGCGGATGCAAATTACCATAGGTTTTATCGGCCACGGTTATCGGATCGTACCAGATAACCTTATTTTGTGCAAACCCCTTCAAACCAGTGAATAACAGCAATAGGGCAAATATTTTTCTCATATTATATTTAACCAAGAAGTAAAGATACAAAGAAAATACGATAACTATGGGCTGTGCGCTCACCTGCATGCGTTATAATACCCGGGCGCCTGCATTGCACCCGCGCTGACCCGCATATAAGAACACCCATTTTGTAAAAATCCGGACTACAATTCAAAAAAACTACTGAAACAAAAGGGAGTATATATATAATCATTCGGCTATCAGGCATTTAGCGCGCACCATACACACAAAAATTTGCCTCAAAACCCAACATTTTATTGTTAAATCTTTACCTTGGCCTTTCAATATACCTTAGGCATGTCTGATCGCAGAAATTTCGTAAAACTAACTTTATTATCGTCGGCGGCTTTGCTTGCCGGTAAGCCATTACTGGCGCAACCCGACGAACATAAAGACCGAACCTACGACACAAAAAAGGATGCGCCCGTAGTTATTTCTACCTGGGATTTTGGCCAGGAAGCCAATGCCGCTGCATGGAAACTACTATCGAAAGGTATGCGCGCACTGGATGCGGTAGAGGAGGGCGTAAAAGTGCCGGAGGCAGACCCCAAAAACCAATCTGTAGGGCTTGGCGGCAGACCCGACCGTGATGGTCATGTAACCCTGGATGCCTGCATAATGGATGAAGACGCACGTTGCGGCGCCGTAGCCTGCCTGGAAGAAATAGTGCATGCCATATCTGTAGCGCGACTGGTGATGGAAAAAACGCCCCATGTTATGTTGGCCGGAGAAGGCGCACAACAACTGGCGCTGGCTAATGGCATGAAAAAAACTAATTTGCTTACCGCCGAGAGCCTGAAAGAGTGGAAAGAATGGCTAAAAACCGCAAAGTATAAGCCGCACAACAATATAGAAAATCTGAAACTACCCAATAGCCGCCCCGGCGATGCCCGCAACCACGACACCATTGGCATGCTGGCTATGGACAAAAAAGGTAACCTGAGCGGCGCCTGCACCACAAGCGGAATGGCCTACAAACTGCGCGGCCGTATAGGCGATTCGCCAATAATAGGCGCCGGCCTGTATGTAGATAACGAAATAGGCGCAGCCACCAGCAGCGGCGTGGGCGAAGAGGTAATAAGAATAGTGGGCAGCCACCTGGTAGTAGAGCTAATGCGGCGCGGCCTGTCGCCGGAAGAGGCATGCAAAAGAGCGGTGGAACGTATTGTTGCTAAAAACCCCAATATGGCTAAGGATGTACAGGTTGGCTTTCTGGCAATGAATAAGCATGGAGAATATGGAGCTTATGCTTTGCAAACGGGTTTTACCTATGCCGTACGCAATGGATCTGTAGATACAGTGTACGATGCAAAATCGCTGTATTAACGCCCACAATAAAGCAACCGGCACATAAAACCATATTACCCACACAAAAACAACCTGCATTTTGATTTTAGAAGTTTGCGCATTCAATATTCAATCTTGCCGCATTGCAGAGCAAGCGGGAGCCAGCCGTATAGAGTTTTGCTCCGATCCGCTGCAGGGCGGCGTTACGCCCAGCATGGGGGCTATACAGTTTGCGCTACAGCATATTAATATTCCTGTTTTCCCGATGATCAGGCCGCGGGGCGGCAACTTTATGTACGATGCCGACGAACTGGACATAATGAAGCGCGACATATTGCTATGTAAAGAAATGGGCTGCCCCGGCATAGCCACCGGCATTCAAAATACCGATAAACGAATTGCAACAGAACAGCTAAAACGCTTGGTGGAATGGGCCTACCC
>CAZLPE010000061.1:18091-22055 GCA_964561325.1 uncultured Flavipsychrobacter sp. | reverse complement strand
TTATTTATCGGCTTAGGTGGTTGTGCCGCTCAGGTATTCATTCTTTCCCTTGCCATGGTATTTATATGCTTCTCAAAGTCTGGATGGTTTGATATAGCTAAGTCGAAAGAAGCCTTATCCAGAGTGTACAGATCGCAATAATCTACTGCGCGAATGGTGGCATTTCGTGGTCGTTTTAACAACAAGGCTATCTCCCCAAAAAAATCGCCCTCACGCAAAGTAGCGTATACTTGTGTTCCATCGGCCGATACTACTTCAACAGCGCCTTTATTGATGAAGTACATTTTATCGCCTATCTCGCCGTAAACGCATATGGCATCGCCGGGTACATATATAGCTGGTTTTAACTGAGCTACTACCTCGCGCAGCAAAGCGGGGCTCGCGCCGCTAAACAACGGCGCTTTTTCTATTATGCCCTGGTTCAATAACATGGCAAATTCAAAACGAAACGAATCCGGTAGGTCTGAAAGCACAGTCATGTCGTCATATCCGCGGCGGGTATGCCATAAGTAGTTGTAGTATTGGTGAACCTGCTCCTGAAGTTTTTGAGGAATTTTTTTCGACTTCATAAAGCTATTCATTCGCTCGGTGCGTTCCTGGTGCCTTACTTTAGCCATATCCATATTAGATAGCATATTGGCTATGTTACCAATTATGTATCCATAGGCTCCCACGCCCAGTATTTGTACAAACATGGTAAAGACAAGCTGGGTGTTGTTGTTTAAGTCGGGGGAAATGTCTCCATATCCTATGGTGGTTATTGTTGTAACTCCCCAATACAGCGCTTTCAGGTATTCGTTTGTGATGCTTGCGTATGCGGCGCCCTGAAGCGTAAAAGTTTCGCGAATGAACAGCCAGCAGCAAGCAACCCAATGTGCGCTCAACGCTACATAGAAAAAGAAGTAGCCAAGCCTGACGAGTATAGGGTTAATTTTTATGCCGGTCAGCCAGTTTGTCCGGAAGCTGAGAATCCTGAATACCTTAAGTATATTTAGTACTCTTAAAAAATGCCCATATCCGGGAGCTACAATAAGCTGTAGCGGTAATGCTGCAAGAAAATCAATTATTAACCAGCCCTTGTGGAAATAAGTTATATCAAAGTGTCTGAATAGGAGCCTTTTTTGCGCTGTGTTGCGCGGTATCATGTACAGCCTTATGCCAAAGTCGACAATAAAGCAAATTGGCACGGCAACATTGAGCGCTGTAATAACGCCCGATGGATGGTAGGGCGCCACAAGAGCAAAAGGTGTTACAATTGCAGCATAGGTAGCTATAAGCGATATAAAGACATCCCACAGAAAGATGTATTGTATGTTGTTTTTATGGGTTGGAGTTTTTGTATTCATTTATCCATTTATTGGACGCTTTTCGGAATTAATAATGCCGAAACAGGTCGCAATCAAAGATAATATATACACAGTTACAAATCACCAGATGGCGCCGATAGTTTTTATACGGTACAGCTACTCTGATAAAGGGTTACTTTTTTTGTTTTTTGCCTTGCTCGCTTTTTTTATGCTGCGTGCTGCATGTATTTGTTCGTTTTCTGCTACCCGTAGCGCTACAATTTGCTTTATCAAGTCTGTTGGCAAAGGTGATGAGAGATCAAAATGCAGCGTTGTGCCTTTTAACCCCTCAAAACCCGACTGTTGCTTTAGTTTTTTGGACAACACACTGCTCATAATATATAAGCTGCAATGTGTTTTGGTGACGCCCATGCCTACCAGCATGTATATATACTTAAACGATGGTACTTGATAACTTATGAGTTGCTCGGCATCGGGGACTACAGATAGCACAATTGCCCTTATCTCCATCAGCTTGGCTCTATAAGCCTCCGGCTGGTGGGCTATGTATTCATCAATAGGGTTAGCGCCCGGCGGTAGTACACTGTTCGTCATGTGGGATATTATTTGGTTTTATACTTCATTGTATGCAGCCCAAAGCAAATTCACATCTAACTTTTCCATTTTCAGCATAGCCTTCATTACATTGCCTGCCTTCTGCGGATTGCTGTCGCCCAATAAGCGGCCAAGGTCCGACGGCACTATTTGCCAGGTGATGCCAAACTTATCGTCGAGCCAGCCGCAACGATTTGTTTTCCCGCCCTCAGACAGCTTTTCCCAAAAATAGTCAACTTCTTCTTGCGTTTCGCAGTTGACAAACAACGAAATAGCCGGTGAAAACTGGAACATCGGCCCGCCGTTGAGCGCCATAAAGTCTTGTCCATCTAAATGAAAAGTTCCGGTCATAACGCTTCCTGCCGGGCCGGGGCCGCTGTCGCCATAGCGGCGCACGCCGGTAATACGCGAATTTTGAAATACAGAAGTGTAAAAGTTCATAGCCTCTTCGGCATTGCCATTAAACCAAAGGAAAGGTGTTATTTTTTGCATACGGTAGCTAATTGTAGGAGTTGTAGTAAATTAATTTCAATGTTGATATTACAAACTTACAAAGTTCAGCTTGCCTGAATAGGGCTTTGTGCGACATTTTTGGGGGTTAATGCGTCTTTGTGTTTCAGTTGCGAAAGGCTTGTATAGACTGCTGTTTACAATAAATTGATCTAAATACCGTTTTGTGTAAGCATACTTTAACGTAATTTTTGGCATAAAATTTGTTATATCTATTCCTGGTTAGGCAATCGTCAATCCGTTTGTTATGAAAAAACTGCTGTTTGTTACTTTAGGGGCTTTGATAACATGTTGTGCCTTTGCACAGAAAATCCGTGTTCAGGAGCCAAAGCAGAGCGCTTATAAAAATGAAGTAGCGCTAAGCTACGGATATGTAACAAGAGACAATTTTCTCACTAATCCCTTGAGGTTTGTAAAGGTGTACAAGCTAAACGATAGTTTGAGGTACGATATGCGCAAGGCTGACGCCTACAAGCTGTTTGGCACCGAAAAGAGCGTAGGATATGGTAGTTTTCGCAGTTCGGGCGCATTGTTTGGTAGCTACAGGCGCAATCTGTTCCAATGGTTGTCCGTTGGTCTGACCGCTGGTTTTGAAAAAGAATCAAAAGATCTGGTTATAGAGGGTATGAACGTTGGTTTGTATACTAGGTATGTTTTTACGATAGCTCCCGAGCTTCAGGCGCGCTATTACCACCGGGGGGCAACCACAATGTATGGCGCATTGGGTATAGGTAATTCTTTTGTTAGCGAGCAGTACACGAGCCTGACCAGCGATAAACATTTGGACGCTACCGACAATTATGCAGGCTTTCAGGTGTCGCCAATTGGCATAAAGGTAGGCCGTAAGCTAAACGGATTTGGTGAAATTGGTTTTGGTTACAAGGGTATGGTGCAGTTGGGTATCAGTTACAGATATTAATTTGGAGCAATTGATTTTTTTTTTGAGCCCGCCGATGTGCGGGTTTTTTGTTTTTTGCGCCAATCGGCAAAAAATACTTGCCCTTCACCGGAAACAGTGGAGCATACTCCTACTCTTAGGTTTGCATAAAAAACATGTACCAAAGCAATAGGACCGACGACAACGAAAACCCACAACCCAATCAGAATATAGCGAGTGCAACTATAGCCAAACGGATGCTCGGCGATAGAATCGTTTATTTGTGGGGCGCAGTGATGGACGAAAATGCCCGCGACATAGTAGCAACGCTCAACTATCTGTCTGCGGTGGACCCGGAAAAACCAATTCATTTTTATATAAACAGCCCCGGCGGCATGGTTACGGCCGGTAATGCCATATATGACACCATGCAGTTAATATCGGCGCCTGTATATACGTATTGTATAGCAAATGCGGCGTCTATGGCTGCAATATTGCTTTCTGGCGGCGAAAAGGGGCATCGGTACATCTATCCGCTTGCCGAGGTAATGATTCACCAGCCAAGCATGGGGGGATTTAAGGCCAGAATGTGGGAAATAGAGACACATGCACGGCAGATAGCCAAGGCTAAGGATATAGCGGCGCATCTGCTTGCTGAAAACTGTGGCAAAGAACC
>CAZLPE010000061.1:0-17991 GCA_964561325.1 uncultured Flavipsychrobacter sp. | reverse complement strand
AGCAGCGCCGTGATCGAGCGCATCTACTTGCTGCCGAACAATAATTTCCCTGATTTCTTCCAGTGTGAAACCCAGCTTTTTCAGGTTTCGAATAGATAGCAATGTGGTTACTACCTGTTGCGGATAGTTTTTGTAGTTGTTAGGAAGTCGCGATTTCTTCGGCAATTCTATCAGTCCGATTTTTTCGTAATATCGGATGGTGTCCTTGCTAAAGCCGGTAAGTTGAGCTACTTCGTTAATTAACATGCGCGCTAAAAGTACTGATTTTTCTATTTTTAATGGAGTTCTCTTTTTAATGTTCAATCAAGCAACGAGCAAAATTACCCTTTGAAGGCTAATGAAATTGGCATAAATCATCGTTTTAGCTACTGATTTTACCAAATTTTTTGCATTTGTGCTAATAGTGACCGATATTTGATAACAAAAGATTAGCGTTGGTGAACATTATTTAGTTAATGTTCGGCCAGATATGAAATAAACCTTACCTGTTGATGAATCAGATAAATCATAAGCTGGCAGAACGAATTTCTGAAATTTCTAATTTTGAACTACTCCTTCTTACAGCGACTGGGGTTATTGAATTTGCCAACAAAGGCGCCGAAGCTTTAAGTAAATTTTCTATAAGCGAATTGATAGGGAGGCCATACAGCGACTTATTTACAACGGAAGATAATGCAAAGGGGCTGCCCGATACTACTCTGGATAATGCGCACAAATTTGGCGCATCTACCTGGGAGGGGTGGCGCGAGCGCGGTATTAATGCTAAAGTGTGGGCAAAAAGCAGGGTTGCCGCCAACTTTGACGACAACGGAAAATTGACCGGATATGTTGTAAACACTAAAGATGCTACTGAACTTCACTGGTTGCACGTATTGGGTATTGATGGGGTTAATGACCTGCTCAACAATACCGGCGACCTATTGTGGAGCGTAGACCGCAATTACCGACTGCTTGCATATAGCAAAGCCTATGCCGACCTTGTACGCCGGCGTTCGGAAAGGGTGATAAGCCTTGGTGAAAATGTTTTTGCGCCATCCGACGATCCGGAGTTTCAGCGCCAATGGACGGAAAACTATGCGCGTGCTTTTGCAGGTGAAACGTTTAAGGTAATAGATTATGTAGCTGCGCCTACGGAGTTGTGGCTGGAAACCACTCTTTATCCCATTGCCGAAAACGGCGAAGTAGTGCGGGTGGCCTGTCATTCGTTTGATATAACGGAAAGGTATATTGCTGAACGCAAGGTGAAAAACTCTGAACGCCGGTTCAGAACAATAATTGAAAATAGCGACGATGCAATAGTAGTGATCGACGCCAACCGAAAAAATATTTATTCTTCGCCTGCTATTTTTAATTTGCTTGGTTATACGCCAGAAGAAATGCGCGCTATAAATGTGCTCGACATTTCACGAAATGAGCATCGCGTTTTTTTGGTAGATTGTATTATTGCTGCCCGTGCTCATTTTGGCAAACCAATAGCAACGCCCCCTCATCAGATATTGCACAAGGATGGCAAGTACAAATGGTTTGAAGCAACAATTACCAATTGGCTGCATGACGAGGCTATTGCGGGTATAGTGATAAATATGCGCGATGTAACGGCGAGACTGCAGGCCGAAGCTAAAACCGCTACACTAAACAGGCTGTATCGGTTTATCAGCGAGATCAATCAGGCCATCGTTCATACTAAAAACGAGCGCGATCTGTTTACAGAAGTGGTGCGGATAGCTGTATCGTCGGGAAAGTTTCAGACTGCATGGATTTGGAAGGTGGATTTGCGCGAAGATGGCGCTTTTCTGCAAAGCCAGTATGGTATGCAGCCCGATGAATATGAACTGGTAAAGCTAAACGAATACAAACTATCTGAGGCGGAAAAAGAGCTGCTTGAAACGGGGCGAAATTTTGTTTGCAACGATATTGTAAATGACGGGCGATTGTTTCGCTGGCATGGTTTTGCATTGCAAAAAGGTTGGAACTCTGTTATTGCATTGCCTATTTTTTGCAACGCACAGTTGGTAGCCTCCTTTATTGTGGCCACCTACGAGCCTAACTTCTTTAATGAACAGGAAATAGAAATACTCGATAAAACGGCGCAGGATATATCTTTTGCGCTCGATATATTTGAATCGGACAAGCTACGATTGATAGCTGAGGAGCACTTAAAGCATAGTGAATTAAGACTGAAACAATCGCAAGAGATAGCGCATTTTGGTAGTTGGGAATTGAGTTATGTTTCCAATAAAACAAAATGGTCTGATGAAACGTGCAGGATTTATGGCGTAGATCCGACTGAAAATGAATTCGACCCGTTGTATTGGTACAAATTTATTCATCCCGACGACAGAAAGTATGTGGATGAAATGAATGAAAAACTACTTCGGGAGGGTAATGTTCAGTTTTACTACAGAATTGTACGTGCAGATGGTGTAATAAGATACCTTCATGCTTTTACAAACCTTGAATTTGACGCTAACGGCGTTTTGACCGGGCTGTATGGTGTGGCGCACGATGTTACTGATCTGAAAATTGTGGAGCGGTCGCTGGCGCAGACGCAAGAAAACTTAAGATTGGTGGTCGATTTGTTGCCGCATAGCATATACCTTAAGGATTTTCAAGGCAGGTATATTTTTGTGAATAAATGTTTTCTTGAAACATTTGAGGTTGAAGAGCAGGCGGTACTGGGCAAAACCGTTGATTTTCTTGTGTCGAATGATATTGGTAGCGCTATGATGAAAAAAACGGAAGCGGAGCTTATAGCTACCCGCAGACCGCAGAATATACCCGAATTCTGGTTTGTAAAGCGCGACGGCGCCCCCTGCTGCCTTAATATTACAAAAGCGCTTTTTTCAGTACCCGGCAGTTCAGACAAGGCTATACTGAGTATAGCCCTCGACATAACCAATATTAAAGCAGCAGAAAACGAGCGGAACAGAGTTGTGGCAAGCATACTGCAACGCAATAAAGACCTGGATCAGTTTTCATACATCATTTCTCACAATCTGCGATCGCCGGTGGCCAATATAATAGGCCTGTGCAATCTTATGCAGCTTGCGCCGGTATCGCCCGAGGATACAGCCAACATCATAGCCAGTCTTGATGTGTCTGCTAAAAAGCTGGATGCGTCTATCCGCAATATCAACTTTATTTTAACCCTCAAGGAGCATCCGGAACGGAGAAAAGAGCTGGTAAATTTTGAGGATTTGGTAAATGAAGTAAAACAAGCGGTAAGTTATCTTATAGAAGAGTCGAACATAAAAATAATAACAGACTTTGCAGAAGCGCCCGAAATGTACGCGCAAAGACTATATTTGTACGGGATTTTCTCTAACCTTATATCAAATAGTATAAAGTATAGACAGTCTGCAAAAGATGCGGTTATAGAAATTATAAGCGCAAAAAACAATAAGTCAATTGAGTTAATTTTTAAGGATAATGGAGTAGGGATAGACCTCAAAGAATTTGGCGACAAAATGTTTGGGTTGTATTCAAGATTTCATAACAATACCGACGGAGCCGGCATGGGGCTGTATCTGGTAAAGACGCAGGTAGAGCTGCTGGGCGGACAAATAACAGTAGAAAGCGAGGTAAATAAGGGTACAATATTTAAGTTGCAATTTGCAACAAACCAACAACAGGACTTGTAAATTATATGAGCAGTACAAATACAGTTCGTTTTATTCTTATCGACGACGATCCGATAAATAACTTTATCTGTGAATCTATTTTGCGTATTTGCGCTGTGGGGTCTCCTGTGAAAGCGTTTACAAATCCGCAACTGGCTATAGACTATATCCGGGATAACTATCCGCTAACCGACGGTAGTAAAACTATTTTGTTACTCGACATTAATATGCCGGTGCTCAATGGCTGGAACGTACTTGAAAAGCTTGTAGGAATAAAATTGGGCGATTTTGTTACATATATGCTAACCTCGTCCATAGACGTTAAAGACAAAGAGAAAGCAGAGTTGAATCCAATGGTATCGGGATTCATAGAGAAACCGCTCGACCTTGAGCCATTTAGCGCGCTCATAAAGAAACACATGTAGCCATGCCTACAAATAATATATAGCCCGCTGAAAACTATAGCGGGGATTATTTGCTATATACTTTTTTGAACGCATTGGAGATAGCCTGATGCCCAACCGTTGCGTGGTTTTCGTCGGGTAGATAGTCAAAGAACACTTCTGTTTGTTTGTTTCCACTTTTTTTCAGTTTTTCTACAAGCAGGTTCGCATCTACTTCCATCACATGCGGCTGCACAGTTGGCGCAAGGCCTTCTTTGCCAACGCCTATATATACCAATGTTTTGCCTTTAGGGGCTATCATAGGCTGTTTCAGCAGCGCTCCATTGCTCCACCACAGGCTCGGGCTTACTATAATGTATCTGTTAAACAACGACGGCTTTTTAAACAATATTTCGGTAGCCAGTAGGCCGGCAAGCGATTGACCAATAAGCGTATTGGCTCCGCTGGTTTTATAGTGTTGCTTTATATAAGGCAGCAACTCTTTTTCAATAAAATTGATGAAATTTTCAGACCCGCCGCTCGATGGGAATTTCTCTTTTTCGTCATTTAGCGCAGTAGGGAATGTCATGTCTTTTTTACGGTCTGTATTGCATACGCCCACTACTATAGAATTAGGTATGCGCTCTACCCACGAAAATGTATTGAATTGCACCAAACCAACAGTATGTACAAAGTCTTCATCCATGCCGCCATCCAGTAGGTATATCACCGGGTAGGTTGTAGTGTCGGTTTTGCTATAACCATCTGGTAGATAGATATTTAATGTGCGCTTTTCATTAAGTATCTGCGATGTTATGTTTACGCTATGGCCAATGGTTATGGGCGTAGTAGCAGGTGTAGTGTTTTTTTGTTGAGCCATAGCAGTTTGCGCGTTGATACATATACAGGCGACAATAGTGCAAGTAAGACGTGTGAACGTGTTTGTTTTCATAAAAGGAGATGGGCGTATTTTTGCCAAAGGTATTACATCTCGCTCTTTTTTGCGGTAGGGTAGTAGCGGTCGTAGGCTTTTTCTATAAATCCGCTACCCAGATCGTCTACATTAATGGCTGCATATACCAGTATCACGCAATCGGTTTGTTGCAGGTCGGCTATCCAGTTGGTTTCTTCTACTTTGGGCTGGCCATTGTCGTCATACATTGCACGGCCATGGTTGGCTCGTTTAAAATAATTCCAGTATATCCAGTCTTTGTGCACATTTTTCCATACGCCTACCTCAAACCATGGCCAGGTAAAGCTATCGCCTATGTAAATAGCCTTGGGTTTTTCGCATTTGGGGCCGCAGGTAAAGCTTATTGCAGGATGGCAAAAGGTGTCTTCTTCAATACGCTTAAACAGGTTCATGGGCAGTATGAGGTCGTTTTCGGCTTGTAGCGGCTTGGTAGTGTAGATCATTTTGTTGAACGTCATTCGCGGCATTGTTATGTTTCGCTTGCGCTCTATGTATTTTATCAGGGTATCTGCGCCCAGTTCGGCTCCATATACCGACCAATGTATGCTATATTTTGGGAATAACGTTTGTTTAGTAGTCGTTTTAAGCTGCAAGAACCACCCATTAAGGTCTATGTGGTTGATACCCAGCGAATCGGCAAGGCGTAAACTAACATCCAGATTGGCGCTTTTGCGCCGGGGTCTGCCAGCATATTCGTCGGGGAAACACTCTTTAAAAAAATAGGCCTTGCTGGGCGCATACACCACTACTACTGTTTTGCCCATTGCGGTAAGCGTGTCTTGTAGTTTTTTTAGTTTGTACATTTTTAGCGCCATGGCCTCATCGCCTATGAAATCGTATCCCAAATATGCTTCTATATAGTCGCGCCCCCACATGCAGGATTCTTTCCCCTTTAAGCCGCCCCAAAAATTTGGTTTGTCAAAAAGGCTGTATTCTATCTGGTTGTTCAGGCGTATAAAATCGGGTCGAAAGCCCACTTGTTCGCTGGCGTTGGTCTCTTTGGCGCGTTGGTAGGCTCCGCTCCACCAGCTCTCTATAGTGAACACTGCATTGGGCGACGGTGCAAAGCCCCATATGCTGCCGCTGTCTACAATACGAAAAGCCGATTGCAACATGGGCGTTGATATAAACGCTAATAAGAACAGCAGTAGGGCGGATTTTGTTTTGCGGTACATAGCGTCAGAATCTGAAATAAATGAAAGGGTTGAAGTTTGCTACAGCAATACGACCCGCCGCAAGAATACAGATAGCCACGGTAGCAAATGCCATAGCAAAGTGACGGGATATAGTATACTGCCCATAAAACACTTTTTGATGTATGCGGAGGCCCACCGGCGCAAGGCAAAAGAACGAGAACAATGCACCTATTACCAGTGTAGTGTAAAATTCAGCATCGAGCGCCCAAACTCGGTTGCCCGGATGTAGCGAGAACATGGTGCGCAGGTAGGCTAATGCCGGCCCTACTTGCTCTAACCTGAAGAAAACCCAGCCCACCATAACCACCACAAACGTATACACAACCGAAAATTTGCCCCACTTAGCCAGCCATTTGCCCAGGGCAAACCGCTCGGTAGCGAGAAAAAAGCCATGGTATGCCCCCCACAGCACAAAACCCCAAGTGGCGCCATGCCACAAGCCCGAAAGCAAAAACACAATCCACAAATTGAAATAGAGCCGCAGCTTGCTATTTACTTTGTTGCCGCCCAGCGGTATGTATAGGTAGTTGCGCATCCATGCGCCCAACGATATGTGCCAGCGACGCCAGAAATCGGTGATAGATAACGAT
The DNA here is from genome assembly GCA_964561325.1 of uncultured Flavipsychrobacter sp. Lineage (GTDB taxonomy): Bacteria > Bacteroidota > Bacteroidia > Chitinophagales > Chitinophagaceae > Nemorincola. Next base: position 11,229 of record CAZLPE010000061.1, on the reverse strand, counting down.
GTATACGGATTGTTGAAGTTTTCGGGAAACCGGAAACCCATCATCAGGCCCAAGCCTATAGCCATATCTGAATAGCCAGAGAAGTCGAAATAGATTTGCATGGTGTAGCTAAGCGCGCCTATCCAGGCATTGTAGGCGCTCAGCTGTTCTGGCGGCAGCCCGAAAACGCTGTTGGCGCCTGCGCCCACCACATTGGCAATCAGTACTTTTTTGCCAAGACCTATGAAGAACCGATACAAACCGAGTAAGCGGTTTTCGGTGTTTTCGTGATTGGTATGGTCGTATATCTGGTGGGCAAAATCGTGAAACCTGATGATTGGGCCTGCTATGAGCTTGGGGAAGAGGATAATGTATAGCTGGTAGTCCCAGAAGTTGCGTAGCGGCTTATGCACGCCGCGGTACACATCTACCACATAGGTTAGCGTTTCGAAGGTGTAAAACGATATGCCAATGGGCATGATAACTTTGGTCCAGCCAATGTGGTTAGCTCCGGCTACAGATAATAACGCATTTACATTCTGAATAAAGAAATCGCAGTACTTGAAGTAAAAAAGCAAACCCAGATTTACGGTGAGCGATGCTGCCAGCAGCCATTTTTTTAGTGGTTTACTACTGGCATTATGCATAGCGCGCACCACATAAAAATCAATAATTGTAGTAACCAGTATTACAAACACGAACTGCGGCGCACCCCATGCATAAAAGAATATGCTACCTGCAAGTATTAACCCATTTCTAAACCGAGGGGGAATTATAAAGTACAGGAATAAGAAAACAGGCAGAAAGTAAAAGATGAAGACTATACTGCTGAATACCATTTGGTTTATTTGACTCTAAAATAGTGATAATCTTGCTTATTTAATTAGTTGTTTTTTTTATTTTTTTTGAATTGTATTTTGTAATACTCGTTTTGTGGGCGTTATATTTTTGAGACCTATCGCGTCCTTACTATCTGATCTTTATAAAATCTTTATGTCGGGATGTTTTGTCTTTACAAAACGTTTATAGCATCGGGTCTATCTTTGCAGCGTTATTTGAGCATCAAACAAATATTGCCGCATGGCGCTATTCAGCAACAAGCATATAAAAGGAGGCTATCAATACTTGTCGGCAATAGCTGTTGTTTTGTTGGTGGGTACCATAGCTTTTCTGCTCTCGGATGCTATTGGGTATAGGGTAGTAGGGTATATATTGTTGATAACAGTGTCGTTGCTGGCTATGGATTTTGACATTATGCCGGTTTTGTTGGCGGCTACATTGTCTGCCTTGGTATGGGATTTCTTTTTTATTCCGCCTCGGTTCACACTTTTTGTCAACTCTGAGGATACGGTTTTTCTGCTCACCTATTTTGTAATAGCGTTGCTCAATGCCACACTTACGTACAAGCTACGGCGCATGGAAAAACAAGCTATGCTGCGGAAGGGTAGGGAGCATACGGTAAAACTGTACAATACGCTCCTCAACTCGTTGTCGCACGAGCTACGAACCCCCATTGCCACCATAGTGGGCGCTACAGACAATTTGCGCTTCGAGGCAGCCAAGCTTAACGACCATCAGAAGGCTGAGCTGCTCGACGAGATAGCCAAGGCGTCGTTCAGGCTAAATCAGCAAGTGGGTAATTTGCTCAATATGTCGCGGCTTGAATCGGGTTTTATTGCTCCGCATGCCGACTGGTGCGACATAAACGAACTGATATATGAAACCTTAAAAAGGGTGGAAGGCAACCAGATAACGCAACGTATAAATGTAGAGGTAAGTCCCGACCTGCCGCTTTATAAAATAGATTATGTGTTGCTGGAACAGGCGCTCTACAATATTGTAAATAATGCCTGCATATATACGCCGCCCGGTAGCGCTATAACTATAAAGGCAGAGACAGAAGAGGACGATTTGAAAATAACTATAGAGGATAACGGCCCAGGTTTTCCGGAGGAGGAGATAGGCGATGTTTTTAATAAGTTTTATAGGCTGCGGCATACCAAGGCAGGCGGCACAGGCTTAGGCTTGTCTATAGTGAAAGGGTTTACAGAGGCTATGGGCGGCAGCGTAAGGCTGCAAAACAGGCAAGGCGGCGGGGCGAGGTTTATAATAAAATTGCCTGCTGAATCATCGTTTTTAAAAAATATGAAAAATGAATAAGGCGGTAGTTTTGGTGATAGACGATGAACCGCAGATGAGAAAGCTGCTGGAAATAACCTTGCAAAGTAACGACTACCTACCGGCGCTGGCGGCTACTGCCCGCGAGGGTATGCACTGCGCCGTGAGCCACCCGCCCGATTTGATACTGCTGGATATTGGCCTGCCCGATAAAAGCGGGCACGAGGCTCTGCGCGAGTTGCGCGAGTGGTATACAAACCCTATAATAATACTATCTGTAATGAGCGGTGAGGCCGATATAGTAAAAGCCCTGGACGCGGGCGCCAACGACTATCTGGTAAAGCCCTTTAGGACCGGCGAACTGCTGGCGCGGGTGCGATCGGCATTGCGCATGACGGCGGCGGGCACCCAACGAACGGAAATAACTATAGGCGACCTGCACATAGACCTTGCGCAGCGTACTGTAAAAAAGAACGGCGCCACCATAAAACTAACAGCCACCGAATATGCACTGCTCACCCTATTTGCTAAAAACGAAGGCAAGGCGCTCACCCACCAATACCTGCTGAAAGAAATATGGGGACCCACATTCACCAGTGAATCGCAATACCTGAGGGTATTTATAGCGCAGCTGCGTAAAAAAATAGAAGACGATCCCAACCGACCAAAGTACCTGATTACGGAATCGGGGGTAGGGTATCGGCTTGCCGGGCAAGACTAACTTCCTTTTATATTTAAAATAAACAACATGAAATCGAATCGCACGGATTTGAAAGGGGTAACTATTGCCTCTTTGCTGGTGGCTATGGGCATTATATATGGCGATATTGGCACAAGTCCGCTGTATGCACTAAGGGCTGTTGTAGGCGACCGCACCATAGATGAAACGCTTGTGTACGGAGGCGTGTCGTGCATATTCTGGACGCTGGTTTTCCAAACCACCATAAAGTATATATGGCTTACCCTACAAGCCGACAATCAGGGGGAGGGCGGCGTGTTTTCGCTGTATGCGCTGGTGCGCAGGTATGGCAAGCGATTGGTGATACCCACCATACTGGGCGCCACCACGCTACTGGCAGATGGTATTATTACCCCGCCCATTTCAGTAGCGTCAGCGGTAGAGGGGTTGAATATGGTGCATGGCCTGGAGCATGTTATTGTGCCCGGCAACCAGCTAACCGTGGGTATAATAGTAGCAATATTGTCGTTTTTGTTTTTCTTTCAGCGATTTGGCACACAGATGATAGGCCGCGCCTTTGGGCCTGTTATGGCGGTTTGGTTTGTTACCCTGTTTGTGGTGGGTTTTCACAGTATAGCAATGCATCCCGATGTGCTCAAAGCGTTGAGTCCGCATTATGGTTACGAACTGTTGGCTCGCTACCCCAATGGTTTTTGGCTCTTAGGGTCGGTGTTTTTATGCACCACCGGGGCTGAGGCGTTGTACTCTGATCTGGGACATTGCGGTGTAAACAACATCAGGATAACCTGGGCATTTGTAAAAGTATGTCTGGTAGCCAACTACCTGGGGCAGGCAGCCTGGATAACCCACAGCGGCGCTACCACGCTGCAAGGCGCTAATCCGTTTTTTGGCATGATGCCGCATTGGTTTCTGTTGCCGGGAGTGATAATTGCCACCGCCGCTACCATTATTGCATCGCAAGCCCTCATAAGCGGCTCGTTTACGCTCATAAGCGAAGCCATGAACCTTAATTTTTGGCCCAGAGTAACCGTTAGGCAGCCTACCGATATTAAGGGGCAGATATACTTGCCCAGCGTCAATTTTATATTGTGGTTTGGTTGTGTGTTGATGATCGTTTATTTCCGCACGTCTACCCACATGGAGGCGGCTTATGGATTCTCTATCACTGTAGCTATGCTGGTTACTACCTACTTGCTGCTTTACTACCTGCGCTACATAAAACACTGGAACAAACTGCAAATCGTGTGTGTGGCCGCCCTGTTTGGCGCCATAGAGCTATCGTTCTTTATTGCCAACATTGCCAAGATAAAAGAGCGCTGGATGTTTTTGTTTTTTGAGTTGTTCATTTTTATGACCATGTATGTATGGTATTATGCCCGCAAACGAAACAATGGCTTTGTGCAATTTGTAGATATTGGTAAATACATACCGCAACTTCGAGATCTTTCGGGCGATGCAGATATGCCGGTATGCGCTACCCACCTCGTGTACCTTACCAAGGCCAACAATATAGCTCATATAGAAGAGAAAATTGTAAAGTCGATTTTTGCAAAACGCCCTAAGCGTGCAGCAGTGTACTGGTTTGTGCATGTGCACCGCACAGAAGAACCCTATACCCTAAGCTACGATGTGACTGAACTATGCGACGATAAGGTAATAAAAGTAAACATCAACCTGGGCTTCAGGATGCAGGCGCGCACCGAGCTGTATTTTAAAAAAATAATGCACGATTTGGTTCAAAACAAAGAACTGAATCTGCACATTACCCCCGATGGCGCTACGAAATATTGCGCTGAACCCGATATGAAGTTTGTGGTTATTGAGAAATACTTGTCGGTAGAAAACGAACTATCGCTAAAAGACGACTTGCTACTGAAATCGTGGTTTTTCCTGAAAAACATGGGGGTAAGCGATGAAAAAGCCTTTGGGTTAGAGAAAAGCGATGTGCTGATAGAGCACACACCGCTACTATACACCCCTATTACAAATGTGCCATTGATAAGAAATAAAAAATAATTTTTATGAAAAAGCGACTTAGTTTTTTGAGCGCCCTGCTGCTGGTATCATCCTCCTATGGGCAAGACACATCTGCGGTAAAAATACCGTTTGAGAACATGGATTTGACCTGGCAAAACGGGAGCGACCGCCGCACTGCGCCTGCGCTGGCAACCAAGTATTTTACGGGCAGCGTAATGGTAGACGCCAACTATACACACTCGTTCAACAATCCGAATGATAATACTGTGGTAGGGTCTACAGCGCTGGCGCGCAATAATGAGATGCAGGTGTCGAGTGTAAATATTGGCGGTGAGTTTAACTACGAGGGGGCTCATGCCAAAGTGATGCTGCAGATGGGGACACGATCGGTAGTGGTGCCGCGCAACGACTACAGCGTGTATCGCGGACAATATGAACTGGCCACCGCCTACCGCTATGTAAGCGAGGCCTATGCGGGCTACCACTTTAATGTGTGGCATGGCATAAATGTAGATGCGGGTATGTTTATGTCGTATGTAGGGCTAAACAGCTACTACCAGGTAGAAAACTGGGAATATCAGGCGTCGTTTACGTCCGACAATACGCCCTGGTTTTTTAACGGCCTTAGAGTGCAGATATACCCCAGCGCCAAACTAAAAATAGAACCATGGCTTATAAACGGCTGGCAGAGCTATGGTAGGTTTAACGCCATGCCCGGTCTGGGAGCCAACATAACCTGGTGCCCTAACGAAAATGTAAAGCTGCTGACCAACGATTACTATGGCTCAGATGCCGCAATGATACCCGAACGCAAACGGTTTCATTCGGACAATAGCCTGCTGGTGCGCTACTACAAGCGCCCCGCGGGCAAGGGCATAACGCAAATGGCATTTTCGCTTACCGGCGATTTGGGTTTTGAAACCGGCGGCGGGGTAACCGCATTTGGCGGCGCTGCGCCAGCGCAAAACTTTATGAGCGCTATGCTGTATCATAGAATCTGGTTTTGTAAAAGTAAACTGGCATCTACAATAGGCGGTGGCATAATGACCAATCCCGGTAGGTATCTGGTATTGTACCCTACGGGCGATGCCAGTCCGCTACCCAGTCCCACCGACCCCACCAAGACCGCCGGCACGCATCCGTTTAGCGCCAATCCGGGCGATAAATTCAACGGATGGGATTGCTCGGCTAATCTGGACTGGATGCCCAATCAGAGCCTTACGGTGCGGATAGAGTATGTGCATCGCGAGGCCGATGTGCCGTATTTTGCCGGTAGTGGCGGGGTAACATCGCCCACAGGCTATACCACCACTCCGCTGCCTGCCACATGGGCGCCCGACCTGGTAAAATCTGAAAACCGAGTTATTTTTGCGTTGTTGTTTAGATTGTGATGTAGCGACGTTTTGCCGAACCGCCGAGCAAATCATATCCCCGATTATTGTTTTTCAGTACGTTCGACCCCGCTGGGGTCGGGAGCAGTTGGTGGCCGTTTTCTATAAACATATGACCCCGCTGGGGTCTGGAAGCGCGTTGATTGGTTTTCTATAAACATATGACCTCGCTGAGGTCGGTGATATATGCACCAGTGGGTTTGTAGCAGGGCGTAAGAATAGAACCACATCACGTGCGATACAAAAATACCCGGTAACGTTACGTAGTAAAAATACTCCACTCGCACCCGACCTCGTTGAGGTCGCATGTTTATAGAAAAACACATACCCATGTGCTCGACCCCATCGGGGTCGAATGTTGATAAATAGGTGTGTTTTATTTGTTGTGTATATTATAGATGGGTGTTGCGCCATATGCGCCCCCGCTGGGGTCGGGAGCGCGTTGAATGGTTTTCTATAAACATACGAACCTGTTAGGCGGTGTATAGAATATCATAACTTCGTAGGAATTAGAGCCACTTAGATGCCAATTGCAACGGGTGGCGCAGTCTCGTAATACCTCAAAAAATCGGCAGCATGTATTGTTTGCAATAAGCATCGCAAACCAAAAGGCAAATATTTAGACGTAAAGGCTCTGCTTATCGCAAAAAAAGCAGTAATTTTAATAAAAATCTCTATGACAACGACATATCATTTTCGCATTAGGGAAGGGTATAGTTCCGCCATTATCGAAGAACTTAAACAAAACGCAGCTATTGAGTTTTTGCCGCAAGAAGAGGCGTTTGAGACGCCACAATGGCAAAAAGATGAAGTAAGAAAACGTATAGAAAAATACAATAACAGCCGCGAAGGATTGATGGACGAGGAAGCCTTTTTCAAATCGCTGGAGCAAGACTGAATCGCAATCTGATGGAATACAAACTAACCATTACTACCGAAGCAAGGGAGGATGTGAAAATTGTGGTGAAGTATTATAATTCCCAACTAACGGGCTTAGGAGCTAAGTTTAAGAATGATGTAAAAAAACAGTTTGAATTGATTAAGCGCAATCCGTATGTGAAATCTGTGCGCTACGATGAGGTGAGATTTGCCATATTAGATAATTTCCCTTATTCCATTCACTATACCTTGAATGGTAACGAAATTATTGTCTATGCCATATTAAGCGACTTTCGAAATCCAAGTGAATACTGGGTATATGATGATAAATAGGTTGCGTTTTCTGCAGCATAGGCAATGTATGTATTTGTTGTTTTTATGATAATAGGCTAACCCATTTTTTGCTCCACCCCGAGGTGCGATAGTTTTACGATATTGTTACCTCACCTCTCACAATGGTTGCCCGGTAAACGTGTTGCGCTACATGCGACCCCGCTGGGGTCGGGAGCAATTGGTGACCGTTTTCTATAAACATATGACCTCGCTGAGGTCGGGTAATTAGCAGCACACCGAAACGCTGTAATAATCAACTCAAGGTGTTTTTGCGGGGGAGTTTGCGCGCCGGGCTTCCATTGGTGCGGGTATTTTACTATATTGTATGCCATTAGCTTTTTGTGGCATTTTTATAGTATAAGTTTAATATGACAAAACGTTTTTTATCCATTGTTTTTTTGTCGGTTGCTTGTTTGCAGGCGGACGCTCAGCACAGCAACGTTACCCAGCAGTACGACCCAGGTAGCGTGATGCGCGACCACCCGGTCGATTTTGTGCGCATGCGACTGGCCGTAGAGTTTGTACCCGAAAAAGGATTGGTAAAGGGGAATATTACGCATTATTTCAGTCCCATTCGCGATAGGGTAGATTCTCTGTTTCTCGACGGTCCAGGTATTCAGGTCAAGTCGGCTACGCTCAACGGCAAGTCGGTTACCTTCAAAACTACTGCCGAGGGCATTTGTTTTTACCCTTCGGCATCGCTACGTCGCGGCGAGGCCGATAGTCTGAATATAGAATACGAGGCATATCCGCGCAGAGGGATCTACTTTATTGGCTGGAACGACCCCAACAATTTGTCGCGCAAACAGATATGGACGCAAGGGCAGGGTATAGACAACCGCCACTGGTTTCCGTGCTACGACACACCAAACGATAAGTTGATTACAGAATTGATAGTAAAGTTCAGTAAAGACTACAAGGTGTTGTCTAACGGGGTAAAAGTATCCGAGAAAGAACAGAAAGACGGTACGATACTCTGGCATTATAAAATGTCTAAGCCACATGCATCATATCTTGTTATGCTGGGTATAGGCAAGTACGATATTCGCGAAACTAAATCGGCCAGCGGTGTGCCGCTCCGCCAGTGGTATTATCCCGAATGGAAAGACCGTTACGACTATACGTATAAGTATAACGAAAAAATATTCAATTTCTTAGAGTCTGAGATAGGCGTGCCCTACGGTTGGGAGTCTTATTCGCAAATACCGGTGCAGGACTTTATGTTTGGCGCTATGGAAAACACATCGGCAACCTTGTTTGGCGATTTTTTCCAGGTTGATGCACGCAGCTTTAACGATCGCAACTATGTGGCGGTCAATGCCCACGAGCTGGCGCACCAGTGGTTTGGCGACATGGTTACGGCCCGCAGTCCCAATAGCCACTGGCTGCAGGAGAGCTTTGCTACGCACTATAATATTACCGCCGAGCGCGAGTGTTTTGGTCAGGATCACTTCGACTGGGTAAGGCGGCAGGCATATCTATCGGCAATAGGTACAGCCGATAAAAAATCTATATCGCATAGCCAAACGCCCACATCGCTCATTTACCAGAAGGGCTCTGTAGTGTTGGAAATGCTCAAATATGTCACCGGTCGCGAGGGTTTCAATAGGTCTATAAAACGTTACCTGCTGGCGCACAAATACGAAAATGTAGATGGCGACGACCTGATGAATGCATTTCAGGATGAGTTGGGTATGCCGCTGGAGTGGTTTTGGGATGAGTGGGTATATCGTGGCGGCGAACCGGACTATAAAGTAACCTACGACGATGTAACTGCCGGCGGCAATCGCTACACGCAGTTTGTAGTAAATCAAACGCAGCCAACTAACGAAGTTATGGGTTTGTTTAAGATGCCCATAGCGTTTGAGGTGCACTATACGGACGGAACAGTAGACAAAAAGACCGAATGGATAGAAAAGGAAACGCATATAGTAAAGGCGCCCAATACCCGTAATGCGCAGATAGCCTATGTGCTGTTTGACCCCAATAGCGAAGTGCTTAAAACGGTAACTTTCGAGAAGCCGTTTGAGATGCTCAAGACGCAAGCGATGCAGGCGCCGCACATGATAGACCGCTACGACGCCGTGTATGCCATGCGCAGCATAGCCGCCGACAAAAAGCGCGATCAACTAAAGCAGATATATGAGGCCAATACGTTTCATGCCGTACGCACCGAGATAGCCACCCAGATGCTGGGCGACAAAGCAGGTGAGGATATAGTGCGCATGGCGCTGCACGACAAAGATGTGCAGGTGCGCAAGGGCATAATGGCCGCTACCAAAACAATACCGGCTTCGCTGATGGCCGACTACGAGCCGCTGCTCAATGACTCGAGCTATCAGACAATAGTTACAGCGCTCGAAAAGCTGTGCGCTGCGTTTCCTGCCAACACAGCCAAATACCTTGCCGCCACAAAGGGCATCGAGGGAACCAATGGCCGTAATGTGCTGGTGAAATGGCTGGAAATATCGCTGACTGAAAAAACTGATCAGGCTTTGCTCGATCAGTTGGTGTCGCTTACTTCCGATTCGTATGAGTTTGTAACCCGCGGCAATGCTATGGCCGCTCTACGCCGGCTCAACTATTGCGACGCAAAACTGATATCAGGTTGTCTGAGCGCTGCCCTAAGCAGCAACGGTCGCCTTGCCGGCCCGGCATCGGAAACCATCAGGTATTTTTATGCTCAAAACAAGAACAAGCGCACCATTGCCGATGCTATAGCTAAAGCAAATGTGAGCGACAAAGACCGCGAAATATTGAAGAAACTAATAGATTAGCTTACCAATACAGATTATTGCAAATCCGCTGCCTACAGGGTGGCGGATTTGTCGTTTAGGGGGTAGCTATTATTATATGGTCAATTGGATTTTTACATCTACATAGCTGCAATAAACACTTATCGCGGCACACTGATAGTGGTGTCTCTCGATGATGTGTTTTTGAGAGAGGTAGGTGTGGGACGTGTATTTGATTTAGGATAATGTAGTCGAACACCCATTCCTTATTTCCCTACCATCATTTTACTCATATACATACCGCTTGCTGAGCTAACAGATATGTAGTAAATACCTGCTGGCTGATCAAGCGCTATGGTTATTGGCTCGTTTGTGTTTATTATGACTTGTTTCACTTTTATGCCAATGGCATTGGTAATGATTAGTGTGGCTTGTTGTGTTATTGGCGACTTTAGCCAAACGGTACAATTACCATTGCTCGGGTTGGGCGCTATTTCCATGGTTTCATTTGTTGTATGTTGTAGCGCTTCTATGCCTGTATTGCAAGCTGTGAGCGGTTGCACATATAAGTAATGCAGTGCAGTGGCGCTGCAATATCCGTTTGTGATGGTGTAGCGCACTGTGTCGCGTCCGGTAGCCAGAGCTTGTACTCTGCCTCCGGTCGAAATCGATGCAATCGCGGTATTGGCGCTCGCCCAGCTTCCGCCGGGTATGGTGGCAATGAGTGTAGCAGTATCGCCGGGGCAAAGTGTATCGGCGCCGGCGATGCTTCCGGCATCTGGCGATGGTAATACCGTTATTGTTTTGGTAGCTGTGGCTGTGCCGCAGTCGTTGGTAATAGTGTAGGTTACAGTTGCCGTGCCGGGCGCTATACCTGTTACCGCGCTACCTGCTACTGTAACCCCTCCTGTACTTGCCCATGTGCCGCCAGTAGCAGTATCGGAAAGAACAATTGTAGCGCCCACGCATACACTATCTCGTCCGGTTATACCACTTGTATGTGGCACAGCGTGCACGTTTACGCAAATAATAGTGGTGTCGCTTAGGCTGCCGTCTGTTACCCTTACCTTAAACGTGTCGGGACCTATGTAGCCAATGTCGGGTGTATAGGTTAGAC
>CAZLPE010000060.1:11621-22331 GCA_964561325.1 uncultured Flavipsychrobacter sp. | reverse complement strand
ATGTTGCCATCCGGCATTTTTATCTGCTTCACTACTTTAGCAAGGGTGCCAATTTTGTATATGTCGTCCGGATGCGGATCCTCGTTGGCGCTGTCTCTCTGCGCAACTACCCCTATCCACTTACCTGTTTTTTGCGCTTCGGCAATAGCTTTCACCGACTTTTCGCGGGCAACGGTAATGGGTAAAACAACATTTGGAAACAATACGGTATTACGAAGGGCTATAATAGGCAAATCAGAAGGCAAAGAGTTTTTCTCCTGCTCATCCATTTCATCTTCACCAAGCGGCACTATGGGCATAAATTCCATTTCCTGCTCACTTTGGCCTAAAAACATATCTAACATTGATCTTATTTCGGACATTATGACAAAGTTACTTCCTATTTAGTTACAAATAAAGTAGGTAAAGATAATGGTCAATACTTATGCCAAAAGCAAAAGCGCTGTAATTATTGCAGCGCTTTTTAGCGCCCGGAGCCGCTACAATCCACGGTATCAGAAAACCATTTATCTGTACTTTGTTGTTTACCTTTGCTCAAACAAGTATATGAACCTTAATTTAGTGTGTGCTTTTTTACTGCCTTTGGCAATTTGCGGTTCTGCGCTACATGCTGCGCCAGCGGCAAAAGACACGCTTAAACCCACAAATACTGAACTACCGATTAAAAAACTGTATGTAGGCTCCATTATAGAAGGCGCAGTATTCTCGTCGGCAATAATGAACAAGGCTACGCCTACTACCGTATTACACCAACCGGGCGGAGCCACATCGCCGGAAAATACAACCGTGTGGGCGCCGCTGAGGTTTACTATGTTTTTAAATATAGGCGTTACCTTTAATTACAATTTCAACAGACATATTGGCATGTTTACGGGCATAGACCTAAAAAACATAGGCTTTATAGAAGAAGCCGAAAACGACCAAATGATTAAGCGCCGCAGCTATAATGCAGGTATACCTTTGGGCATCAGGGTTGGCGATATGGGCAAAAACAATGCCGCCTTTATAGTTGGCGGCGGCATAGACTACACCATAAACTATAAAGAAAAACGCTTTATCAGCCGCAACGAAAAAGTTGTTTTCACGGAATGGTTCAGCGGTCGTACGCCTACATTAATGCCTTATGTATTTGCCGGCATAGCCAACAAAACAAACGGCGCATCCATAAAAGTAACCTATTACCCTAACGACTTTCTGAATCCACGCCCCGGCGAAGCCCGTAAAAATGTGCGTATTCTGGCCGTTAGCTTTGGCATAATGCTGCATACCGACAAGCAACCTGAATTTAAATTTGGTCAAAAACCCACACAAACCATTGCGCTGTAGCATTAATGCCCGGTAGCGGGCAGGCTCATTGCTGCAATACATTCAAACTATGACACATAAGAAAACCATGGACGAACTGGGCCGTATAAGCCCGGAAGAAAGCAAAACAACTGCAAAACACCCCATTATAGTGATACTGGACGATGTGCGCAGTATGCACAATGTTGGTTCTACGTTTCGCACCTGCGATGCTTTTGGTGTTGCCGCGCTTTTTTTGTGCGGATATACCCCTACCCCGCCCCACCGCGACATTAACAAAACAGCCCTCGGCGCCACCGAAACGGTTAGCTGGCAGCATTTTGGCAGCGCGGCAGAAGCTATTGCCTATGCCCGGAGCCAAGGATACAAAATACTGGCAGTAGAGCAGGCGCACAACAGCCTGAGCCTGAGCAGCCTGAACTGGCAAACAACGCCAATGGCTCTGGTGTTTGGCAACGAAGTAACGGGCGTAAGCGAGGAGGCCATTCAGGCTGCCGACGGATGCCTGGAAATACCGCAATGGGGCGCCAAACACTCGCTCAACATTTCGGTAAGCGTGGGCGTAACGCTATGGGAAATGGTGCGCAACAGTTAAATGCACAAATAAACGGCGCGCCATTGGTGGCGATATACTTGTGTTCAAAACATTAATTACCTTTATAAAGCAAAGCACAAGACAACAATATGCGCTTTGTATAAAACATCGCAATATGGAAAAAGGAAAAAGTACGGGCATCGTAAAAAAAATCATGCTCGGTCTGCTCGCTGCATTGGTGGTTATCCAGTTCATTCATCCGGCAAAAAATGCCAATGCGGAAATAACAGCAATGGACATTACAAAAATGTATGCCGTGCCCGACAGCGTGCAGCTAATACTCAAGAAGGCTTGCAACGACTGCCATAGCAACAACACCGTATATCCGTGGTACAACAATATACAGCCGGTAGCATGGTGGCTGAACAACCATATAGAAGAAGGTAAAGAAGAATTAAATTTATCGGAATTTGGCAAACGACCACTTGCAAGGCAGGCTAAAAAACTAAAAAAACTGGCAAGGGAAGTAGAAGAAGGCGAAATGCCCATGGATAGCTACACATGGATACACAAAGACGCCAAGCTGACCGAAGCAGAGAAAAATATGCTCATGACCTGGGCAAGAACGTTATCGGACGAGATTGCCGCTAAAGCGCCGCAAGAAACCAAATAAACAAGATTGTTACCTATAATATAATTTGCAATAACTGCACATACATAGTATTTTTGTTGCAACTGCCTCAAAAGCAGATATCGCTACACCCTTTTAAAATTGTAATTACTTATGAAACAATTCAGGTATTTTCTTTTTGCCTGCGTAGTGGCCATGGGCGCCTTTACCACTATTTTCTATTCGTCCTGCCGTAAAGATTTTTGTATTGGGGTAACGTGCTACAATATGGGCTATTGCTCTGGCGGCAACTGCGTGTGCCCAACCGGATTTACCGGCAACCAGTGCCAATACGAAACCCAAACTACGCTGACCTACACAAACAACACATTTACACAGGTATACATAACGGTAGGTGGAGTGCAAACAACAATACCGGTTGGTGGACAAACCAGCTTCACGGGTACACCCGGCTCGCTGTTGTCGGCTACAGCATATACCTCCGGCACAACATCGAGCGGAACAGTAGTGGGCGAAACTATTAACTGGGATCTGTCAGATTATTTCCCAACGTCTGGTACCGCCTATGTAGACCTCAATGTGTCGTCCACCTACTTTTACCTGAAAATATCCAACACAAGCAGTTATGATATCAACAAAGTATATGTGAACTACGGACTATCATCGCAAACGCTCGACAACATTACTGTTTACAACACTGGTTACACCTACGGCATAGGCTACTACCGCGCATATACCAATACAAATCTGTACCTTACCTCCGGGTCTCATTACTGGAATTACGATTTGTATCTATCGTTTACTACAAATCAGTCTTATACTTTCAATGCATATTAAAATTTGCTTCAGGCATATATTCAAAAATTACAAAGGTCGGGCGCAAACCCGACCTTTGTAATTTTTGAAATACACCGGAGCCTATTGGGCCACAGGCGCTGCGCTTTCTAATCCCGCAGCTATAGTTGCTTCCTTATAATTTTTCCAGTTTGTTTTAGGGTTAGCCATACGCTGCGAACTGGTGATTACTACTGTTCGGAAAGTTTGCGTTCCCGGATATGTAGGTAATGTACCATCGGAGTTTTGTACATAAATACTAAACCCTCCGTTATAAAAATTGAACACCGTAGACGTTTTACCAGAAATGTCGGGCAGATTGGTCCAGTCGGTTGTGCCATATTTCTTAAACACCTCCACAATGCCTGAATTTACAACACTGCTCGTGATAGTGGGTAATGAAAAGTCTGCATAGTAGACGTTGCCATTGCGCGTCCAATCGGTAACTGTAAATGGCGCCGAACCTACCACATTTGCATTGCCATCTACACCGGCAGGTCCTGTAGCTCCGGTTTGCCCCTGTGGACCCTGAACGCCTTGCGGTCCCTGCGGACCTGTTTTTGTACATGCTGCGCTAAACAATACTACCGCCGCAGAAAGAAGAAGAACTGATTTTCTCATGATTAACTATTAGCGCTGTCGCCCCACGACAACTGGTTATGTTTTTATGGCGAGGAGTTTTGCAATATGATTGCTATACCGCCACAAGCATTGGTTCAAATTTTATGCCAACAATAATCGCCATGGCTCAGCAGCGCCTCTGGAAACGCTAATAAAATCTTAAATAGCACGATAAGTACGGATTGGGTTCATTAAGCATCCCTAAACCGGGGATGAAAACGCTCCAATGTTTGCCGCAGGTAGGTACGATCGAGGTGCGTGTATATTTCGGTAGTGGTAATGCTCTTATGCCCCATCATTTCTTGTACGGCTCTAAGGTCGGCGCCGCCCTCTACAAGATGCGTAGCAAAAGAATGCCTTAGTGTATGCGGATGAACCGGCTGCGCTATGCCGGCGCTTTGCGCCAGATCGCGGATAATATAAAAAACCATTACCCGCGACAATGCCCCGCCCCGGCGATTGATAAACAAAATATCTTCTCCTTTTTTGTTGCCCTGCGGCATCAGCGGGCGGATATGTTCCAGATATATTCTTATGTGTTTTACCGCTGCGCCGCCTATTGGCGCCAGCCGTTCTTTGTTGCCCTTACCTAATACCTTGATAAAACCAATATCCAGATAAAGATCGGATATACGCAACCCAATCAATTCGCTGACGCGCAAACCACAACTGTACATCGTTTCCAGTATTGCGCGATTGCGTTGCCCCTCGGGCTGGCTATGGTCTATAGCGCTAAACAGCGCTTCTATGTCGGCTATACTCAGCACATGCGGCAGCGGCCTGCGCGTTTTGGGCGCTTCAAGCAGCTCGGTAGGATCGTTTTGCAACAGCTCTTCGAGCATTAGGTACCTAAAAAAAGATTTCACCCCACTCAATACGCGCGCCTGCGTGCCGGCAGAAAGTTCGAGTTCGTTCAGGCGCTTCATAAACGATTGTAAATGCGCTAATTGTATCTGGTCAACACTCGTTCCGGCAAAGGCGTCGTTTATATAGTCGTGCAGCATGGTCACGTCGTGCAGATAGGCCTCGATAGTATTATCAGACATAGACCGCTCTAACTGCAAATAAGCCTTGAACCCCTTTTGTAACGATTCCCACATAACGCTTGCCGCGTAAAGTTAGGCATTACATACGACCTCGCTTTAAAAAACAATAGCTGTTTAGCCAACCCGACGATAGCAGCTCACAAAAAGGCGGCATATTTTCTTATATTGCAGCCATGCTCCGTTTGGCAATAATTAATGGTCCTAATCTTAACCTACTTGGCGTTAGAGAGCCGGAGATATATGGCAACACTACGTTTGAAGAATATCTCGCAATGCTCGACGATCGGTTTCTTTCCGTTGAGCTCCAGTATTTTCAGAGTAATGTAGAAGGCGAGTTGATCAATTTTCTGCATGGTCTGCGGGGCAAGGTACACGGCATTATATTGAATGCAGGCGGCTATACGCACACCAGCATAGCGTTGGCCGATGCGATTGCGGCTATCGGTATTCCGGTAGTAGAAGTACATATATCAAACGTATATGCAAGAGAGGAGTATCGGAAAACATCTTACATAGCATCAAAATGCGTAGGGGCGATTACCGGACTCGGGATTAACGGATATTCGCTTGCAATAAGACACTTTATCGACACTGCCGAACAGTAACCCGCTACTATAGGGGGGCTATTAATATTGTTGCAAGAAAATTCAGTTCCGATGCGTAGCGGAACTGAACAAAAACAACACTTAGGCTACACGCCTCTGAAACCGCGCAAAAAAGCCTCAATCTCCATTCGGGTCTTGCCTTCCAGTTGCACGTCCTCGGCATACACCCAGCCATTTGCCGCAGCAAAACGCAAGTAGGTATCGTTATCAGTGTCGTAGCTGCCCGGCGCCGCATCGTGCGCCTCCTCGCGATAGTCCGAACTGAAAATCTTCAAGGTTTTGTCGCCCAGCATCGTATATGCGCCGGGAACGGGCGCGAGACCTCTTATGAAATCATCTATTTCCTTTACCGGTTTATTCCAGTCTATAAGCATATGATGTCTGAATATTTTTGGTGCGTATTTTATTTGGGTTTCTTCAACCACCGCTTGCGGCGTTTCGTGTATCAGACCTGCTGCAAGACCTTTTACCGTTTCTACCAGCAACGCAGCGCCGGCAATCATGAGCTTATCGTGCAGCGATCCTGCGTTTTCCTTAGGGGCTATTTTTACCTTATCCTGTAGTAAAATATCTCCTGTGTCTATCTCGTGTTTTAATTTAAATGTAGTTACGCCTGTTTCGGTTTCGCCATTTATTATCGCCCAGTTTATGGGCGCAGCGCCTCTGTATTGCGGCAGCAGCGAGCCATGTACGTTTATAGTGCCCATGGGCGGCATATTCCATACAGCTTCAGGCATCATTCTGAAGGCTACCACTACTTGCAAATCGGCGTTCAGATTGCGTAACTCCTCCAAAAATTCCGGGTTTTTCATTTTCTCCGGCTGCAATACCAGCAGTCCTTTAGAGAGCGCATACTTTTTTACTGCCGACTGCTGAATGTGCTTACCACGACCGGCTGGTTTGTCGGGAGCGGTAACAACAGCCACAACATTTGCGCCGGCATTTATCAGCGCATCGAGCGAAGCCACGGCAAAGTCGGGGGTGCCAAAATAAATAATCCTTAACTGTTCAAAAGTTTTCATCAACGGCAACAAAGCTAAGCTTATTAGCCTTATACAGGATTATACGAACGCTAAAATATCCAAAAAATATGGAGCTATCCCCCTGCATTTAGCTACCTGCAGCGGCATAACCGGCCTTTACTCCTGTATGGCGGCTATTAATGTTGCTGACTCTTCAACACATTGAGCGCATTGGCAGCATTGGCATAATCGGGCTTAATTTTCAGCACGTTTTGCCATGCGGCGGCGGCTTTAGCATTGTCTTTGTTGAGGTAAAACATAACGCCAGCGTTGTAGTACATTTCCGGTAGCTTAGGGTGATTAGGATACATTTTCCTTACCACTTCCAGATTGGCCACCACGCTATCGGGTACTTTCAGCTTGAAGTAAGCCAACCCTTTATTCAGGTAAGACGACACATAAGTAGGATGAAGCGCCAGCGCTTTGTTCAGCAATTCTATACCCCTGTATATATCGGCTTCCTTGGTTTTCTGGTCTTTCTCAAACTCCGATTTGTCTATCAGCGCTGCGGCAACATTTGCATTTACCAATACACTGTTGGGAACAACATTCAGGTCGTGAGTAAACAGCGTATAGTCGTTCTTCCAATCGCCGTTACGCTCTATTGTTATATAGCCCCAGCAAACTGTAAGCCCCAACATAAATACAGCAAGTATTGTATTGCCAACCGTTTTAGACTGAATAAGCTCTAGACCTTTGTAAAGAAAGAATGCTACTGCAATTGAGAAACCTACCGATGAATGAAAAATAAGACGTTCGCCCATGGTTGCGCCAATATCGAAAACGATGTTACAAATCATCAACAGGTGCGACATATAGAATGCAATGGCAAAACAAAGTATTGGCCGCGCATACTCCCATGTGGCTGTGCCGGGTTCTTGAGTTTTCACATCACCTTTACCCGACTTGCTAAAAAACTTAAAAAAGAAATAGATCATACCGCCATGCACTACCAGCGACAACCAAACAAGTGGGTTTGTGATGTCTTTATACGGTATAGTGTTGTACGAATAGTCGGCCGACAAAGGATACGGCACAATCAGCAGTTTCAGGTAATTAAGCGTTGTGGCAATTTCGGTAGCTATTTTCTCACTACCTACGGCAAAGTGGTAGGGGTTGTTCAATATTTCACTACCTGAATCTGGATTGGGTTCGCCCACTACGGGCAGCCTCATCAGCAGATACACAGCTACCACAGCCCCAAAAGGCAATGTAGCGGTGATACTTTTGCCTATAGTGTAGCGATTAAACAAATAGAAGGAAAGCGGCAACAAGGCCATAATAGTAATGGCATACTCTTTAGATAGAAATGCAAGGAAATAACTGAGCAATGCAGCTATGAGCATTTCCATTTTTTTGTGTTCCTGGTACTTGAATGCAAAAATAAAAGTGAGCGACATAAATACTATTGACATGATCTCGTCGCGACTTTTAACATTGGCTACCACCTCGGTATGTATAGGGTGTATGGTAAAAATAACCACGGCCAGCAAAGCCATTATGGGATTGCTACGGAAAATGATATACCGCATAAAATACAGCAACACCACGGCGGCAAGCATGTACCACAACACATTTATTACGTGGCGTATGTGCATATTCTGCTCCAGCTTTATAGTGCCGGGGTCTTTTTGCCCCATCACCATAGGGTGATTCAGAAAGCTATCTATCTTATCCTTTTTCACCGCGCCAAAAATCTGTTGTTCTATTGCGAACGTAACAATAGACAAAGGACGATAACGACCGCCAGATAACTGATTGCCCGAATTGAACTGTTTGTAGTAACTGTCGTAAGCATCTTTTGTGAAGATGTCGGGAATACCAGACAACCCTTCGAGCACATATTCATTTTGCACTATTACCATGGTATCGTCGTGGGCCGCTTCATTCTTGTACGTATTTATGTAAAAGATGAATGCCAAAGCAGCTACAATCAGCGCCTGAACTTTAAATTCTGATAGCCATTCCGGAAAACGAAGGTCGGGCAACCATGGATTATTTTGCGCAACGGGCTCCTGCTTAGGCGGCGTTGCTGTTACGGGACGTTTATTAACTTGTTTTGCCATTATTGTAAAAAGTGTCAGCCAAATATAAAGGTTTATATTTTTACGGCATAGTCATTACGGAAATAGCTGAGTTGCAGTAATAAATGTTTTGGCCTACTCAGTTGTTGTTTTTAGTATCGGTGTTTGTTGCGGCTTTCTGCAAGCTGTCTATTACCATTAATCCCCGCAGGGCTTGAGGGTGTCCCGGGCTCAACTGTAGCGTTATCTGCCAAGCTGTAGAGGCTGGATAAAACTGATTTTTATAAAAAAAATCGAGACCTACATAATAATACATGTTGGGTAACGAAGGATGAACCGGGTATAAGTTTCTGACCCATTCCAGATCTGCTGCTGCGCTATCGGGCATACTCAGTTTAAGGTAGGCCACGCTACGATTCAGGTGACCCAAGGCATAGGTTTCCTGTAGCGACAATGCATGCCCAAACAAACCAATAGCGCGCCTTATATCGGCATTGCGCTTTGCGGTATCGGGCTCATTATCGGCATTGTTTACCAGCAGGCTACCCACATTACTGGTAATAAGAAAACTATTTGGGCAAACATTTATATCTTTATAAAACAAGGTTTGGTCGTTTTTCCAGTCTGCATTTCTGGCAATTGTTTTTCCCGCGCCAAGGAGTAGAACTATTGCCGCGACAGGCGCCCAGACTATAGGCTTTGCCGCCCACTTATAGCGACTAACAATATAGCCTGCCGCAGCGGCAAACACGATTGCAAAACCTACCGATGAATGATACGCCAAACGCTCGCACATCGTTGCGCCTATATCGAACAACAAATTGCCCACCATCATGATGTTGATAAAATAAAAAGCAATGCCAAAACAAACTACACTACGCCTCAGGAAAAAATAAACGCCTGTAGCCAATAACAGTAAATGGACTACCAAGGACACCCAAACAGTATAATCTGAAAAATCTACATAAGGCAGCTGATTGTAGGAATAATCGCAGGAAAGCGGGTGCGGAAAAACCATCATTCGCAGATACTGGAGGAGCGTTGCAATCTCTGTAGCCAGTTTTTGTGTGCCGTGCGCCATGGCGTAGGGGTTAATTTGAATGTCGTTGTCTGAAAACACACTACGCTGCGGCATTACCAACAACCTGACCACCACATAAACTACAGCAACACCCCAATACGGCAAAGAGCGGATAGCGCTTTTCTTGACATCCATCTCGTCAAATAAATAGAAGGAAAGCGGTAGCAAAAACAACAACGTAATGGCATATTCTTTTGATAAAAATGCAAGTATATAGCAAAGCAGCGCCCCTGCCATCATCCAAATTTTACCGGCTCTGTTGTAAGCAAACGCCATCAAAAACGTGAAGCATATAAACAATAACGACATTATTTCGTCGCGGCTCTTCACATTGGCCACCACTTCTGTATGTATGGGGTGCAGGGCAAACAAAACAGTGGCGAAGAAAGCAAGCATAGGCTGCCCACGAAATACTATACTCCGCAAAAACCGCAATAAAACAACACACGAAAGCGCAAACAAAACGATATTGACGCCATGCCTGATGTGCATTAGCTTAATAAACTGCCTGTCGTGCTCCTCCTTTGCTACCGGAGTTACGCCAAAGCGCACAAGACTATCTGCCTGTAGTTGAGACAGCGGTCCGAAAAATTGCTGTTCAATGGCAAAAGTCACTATCGACAGCGGTCTGTATCGCCCTCCCCTAACCTGATCGGTTGTGTTTATTTGCTTAAAATAACTATCGTATGCGTCCTTGGTCATAATATCGGGAATACCTGCAAAACCGCGCCACACATATTCATTTTGAACTATAACGGCTGTATCATCCAGCGCGAATTCGTTGTTTATCGTATTCCCATATAGCACAATACATAGCAATGCTGTAATAAGGGCTTGAAACTTGAATTGTGTTGCCCAAACAGGTATTTGCCAGCGATGGTTAATGGAAGAAAATTCTTGTGCAGTTAGTGATTTTGTTACCATATCGGGCTCCGTTTTATTGCTTTGCCGTTTTCAGTAATAATGGTCAAAAATATTACGCAACCTATTTTCGCCCAACACCTCC
>CAZLPE010000060.1:7901-11521 GCA_964561325.1 uncultured Flavipsychrobacter sp. | reverse complement strand
GATACTACATTTTTTCGGTAGAGATTTGCTAATTGTTCAATAGCTTTATATATTTACGGAAAATAACCGGATGAAAAGCATAATTACCGTACTGTTGCTGTCGTGCCTATTTGGTTTATCGTCTTGTAGTGAAGATTCTGGAACCACTAATCTGGTAACTGTTCCTGTTGAAGATACGATCACTAAGGGCAGCTACCTGCAGATTGCTTTTCTGGACAAGTCGTTTTACATATCTGACATTTCGGTTAATAACTCCCCTATTTACGCCCTTTTTGCCAATAGCCTCTTCAACGATCGCGACTCTATTTGGTCGAGCAAACTGGTACTTACAGACTATCGTAACCAGAAAATTTCGCTGTACCTGAATACCAAAACAAACAACGCTAACAATATTGGTAAATACTTCGTACAAGACAACACCTCGACGCTTACAGATTTTTCTGGCGGTGAGAATAAAAACTATGCAATTACCACTGGCAGCCATATAGAAATAACAACTTATGCAAGCCAATACTTGGAAGGTTCGCTTTACCTGAATCTTCGTTATAACTATGCATACTATGTAGCAACAGGACATTTTAAAATATTCAGATAAGCTTGCTTATACACTGTTTTAATCCTGCGTTTGTCTCAACGCAGGATTTTTTATTTTAGGCCAATTTTAAGGCTCATTATCAATTATTTGTGCTGTAATTGTTGCTTTTTTGCCCGACCTTTAATCAGACTCCGGTATTACTAACGATTGTTTGTCAACCTTCAACTCAACACCATGATGTCGTTCAAAGATTTAAGACATAAACTTGCGGAAGGCGATTTCAGCAGTCTGTTTCACCCCAACAGTAAAAACGCAATTCACCCGTCCGAGGTTGCAGGAATATTTAATGGGCTCCCGTTTGACGTTGCCCTTAAAACATTCCGGGCATTTCCTATCACCAGACAAATAAGCGTTTTTTCGTATCTCGACATTCTGCTACAAAAACAAATTATCAGGAGCCTTACGAAAGACCGAGCGGCCTTTATACTAAACAACCTCAGTTCCGACGACCGATTGAAATTACTGACATCGTTCCATGGCATGGAGCAATCGGCAATGCTGGATAAACTGGACGAAAAGAAAAAGAAGGCAGTACACAACTTACTTGGCTATCCCCAAAACAGCGTTGCGCGACTTATCAATACCGAATTTGCTACGGTGTCTAAAGAAATGTCTATAAGTCAGGCTATAGAGCATCTGCAAGACAACCATAAAGATTCTGAAACCGCAAATGTAATTTATGTGGTAGACGACGAAGGAAAGCTAATAGACGATATTCCGGTGCGGCGGCTGGTACTGACCAAAGGGCACAAGCAGATAGAGGAAATAATGGATCACTACTGTGTGAAACTAAACATTGAAGATACTGCAGATGAAGCGGTAACCAAGTTTCAGGAGTACGACAGAACCGTATTGCCCGTGGTAGATAACCACGATATGCTGCTGGGCGTAGTAACGATAGACGATGTGATGGATGTGGCGCAGGAAATAGGCACAAAGGAAATGCAGAAATTCGGCGGTTTGGAAAGTCTGGACTACCCCTATGTAAAAACGCCCTTCTTTTCGTTGGTGCGCAAGCGCGCCGGCTGGCTCATCATTCTGTTTCTTGGCGAAATGCTTACCGCTACTGCAATGGGATATTTTGAACACGAGATTGCCAAAGCGGTTATGCTGTCGTTGTTCATCCCACTCATGATATCAAGCGGCGGCAACTGCGGCTCGCAGGCAGCCACGCTCATTATCAGGGCGCTTTCTGTAAAAGAGCTCAACCTTCGCGATTGGTGGTATGTCATGCGGCGCGAGTTTTTCTCGGGGCTCACCCTCGGACTAATACTGGGCACGATAGGCTTTTTACGCATACTGGCATGGCAACACCTGGGCTGGCACAACTATGGGCCCCACTATGTGCTGCTGGCTACTACTATTTTCTTTTCGCTGATTGGTATTGTAATGTGGGGCACTATGAGCGGCGCAATGATACCCATGATACTCAAACGACTAAAACAAGACCCCGCAGCATCTTCAGCGCCATTTGTGGCTACGCTGGTAGATGTAACGGGGCTAATTATATATTTCTCTATTGCTGCGTTTATATTGCATGGCTCATTGCTGTAAACTCAGCAATACTAAAACAGGGAATATGCTCGACGCTTATCCCCTGCAATTCTTTTATACAATATTTATTATTTCTTTCCTTTTGCGTTTTTGTCGGTCTTTGCCGGAGTTTCTTTAACGGGTTTTGACTCTGTTGATTCTGCTTTGCCTGCTTTCTTAGCCTGAGTTTTTGCTGCCGGCGCATCTGTTGCTTCCTCTTCTGCTTTTTCTTCTTTTACCGGAGCGGGCGCTTTTTCGAGCGGTTCCGGCTGAGCCACGGGCTTATTGATGTCCCATTCATAGGGGTTGGTAATATTGCGGTTCTTAGGCGCTTCTTTTTCTGCCTCTATAACATGCGTGCCAATAGCGTCTTTGCTTGTAGCCGTTGGCGGCAGGTTTCTTCTGAATTCGGCGATAGGAGTCTGCAAACTACTGATAGTTTGGGGCTTACCAATACCCTGCGGCGCCGCTACAACATTTGGCGGAACCATACGCGCGCCAGACAGTGTGGTAGTTGGGCGTATCTCGGCAGGACGATACATTTTTATCACTTCGTGATGCACACGAGTGGCGAGATTGGTAGAGTTGACCAATTTATAGGTTACTACCTGCTTGCCTGTAGTTTTTGCCACCTGCGCCGAATGCGGACCCGAAACATAGGTTATGCCTTTGTTTGTATAAATATTGTTGGTGAGATCAGAGTTGCTGATCAAATGCTTATTATTTCTCGGACCATTCCAATAACGGTAGTAGTTGCCGGTATACAGGTATTGCGGAGGTATAAACACCCACCAATCGCCCGGACAAACGTATTCGGCCGATTTAGCGCTGAGTTTATATTCCGGTGAAAGCGGCGCCCATCCGTAATAGCCCTCGCCCTTGCGCCAAGCTACCCATGCCGGCCCCCAATCTGAACCCGGAACCCATAACCAACCATAATAGCTATCAAACGTCCAGCGGCCGTAATGGAAGCAGGCCCATCCCCATGCATAGTCCGACACCCAAGTATTGCCATAGTCGGTCATAGCCCAATGTCCGTTAGTGTAATAAGGACGAAAGTTTCCGTCTACCTCAGGCGACCAAACGTAACCCATTTTAGGATCTTCTATCCACTGACCATATGGAGCCAGGTTTTGAAAAAAGTCGTTGTACGAAATGTAGGCATCGTCGTATTGCGCCATTGCCCTACCGGGCGGCAGGCAGGTAAGAAAAATAAAGCTGAGTGAAAAAGCAAGTAAAATTTTTGCGTAAATTTTTCTCATAAACTCGATACCGTTTGAATGTCAATGTTTAACACAAATGTAAAATACAAACCCATCTAAAAAAAGCAATCTCCCGTTGCGGCGTCAGCACAGCAGCCAGTCCGCTACAAAAAAGGAGAAATAACCCAAATAAACAGATAGGAACCGCCAATTTCTAATCGGCGTGTAAATATAGTACAATGTTATTTGAAAAAGGATAGCGGGAATATTAAGCATTTACGCTGCGCTAC
>CAZLPE010000060.1:4378-7801 GCA_964561325.1 uncultured Flavipsychrobacter sp. | reverse complement strand
TACAATGTTATTTGAAAAAGGATAGCGGGAATATTAAGCATTTACGCTGCGCTACTCGGCGTGTAAATATAGTACAATGTTATTTGAAAAAGGATAGCGGGAATATTAAGCATTTACGCTGCGCTACCTGCGTGGGGCATAGCGCACCGGCTGCCCCGACCTATGCGCCCTGCCCGGGTGCACTACATGCGTTCGGC
Source organism: uncultured Flavipsychrobacter sp. (assembly GCA_964561325.1). Classification (GTDB taxonomy): domain Bacteria; phylum Bacteroidota; class Bacteroidia; order Chitinophagales; family Chitinophagaceae; genus Nemorincola. The sequence goes on along the minus strand of CAZLPE010000060.1, from coordinate 7,604 downwards.
GGGAGTAATTGTGTGGATAGGGCGAGATGTACCGCTTGCCGTGGTAGCTCTCGCCATGAGGCACCAAAACAACACAGGAATCAAACCCCAGGGCAGCAACCGCAGCCATGAAAACAACCGCTATTTTTCGCATAAAATGTATTTAGTGTACCCGTAGCATAAATCCTGCCAAAATAAATCGCTGTGTTATCCACAAAGTGTGCGAAGCATACGCTAAAATAAACAACATTCAGCAAATTTTTATTTTGAATTTATCGCGAGCGGCTATTATCTTTGTCCCATCTTACTAAATAATCTACAATGCCTAAGAAAATAAAACCAACGGGTAAAGACAAATCAATGTTGATATTGCATGCGGTAATTTTTGCAGTAGCTACAGCCGCATCACTTATGTTGTACGACAAAGGCGGCGACGGACATTGGGTGTACCCTTGGCCAGCCTGGACTGTAGCTGCATGGGCGCTTACACTATTGGGACATTACTGCATAGTGTTTACCAGCTACGAAGATCCGGGTTATGATACATACCGCAAACAACAGGGTTACGATAAGTAATCTTACTACATAATTATTCAAAAACGGATCAGACTAAAATGTTTGATCCGTTTTTTTATAGCCACACCTGCCAGCTACTTTTGCCAAAATATATACAATATATATGCGGCTATAACAGAAAGCAAATCAAGTTGCCTTTAAAAAGTGTTTTTACCCTAACTTTGCTAAAGGATTAACACTGCCCAAAAGCATGTTGCCGTAAATGCAAAATTTATGAAAAAAACATCCATCATTCTTCTGTTGCTGATAGTAGTAAGCCTGTCGGTAATAGTAAGCGTTTTCGCAGATTTTAGCACCTATGAAACCTTCTCGTCTGCATCTAAAAATCCGGGGAAGAAATATTACGTAATAGGCTATCTGCAAAAAGACAGGGAGATGGAATACAACCCCCAAAAAGACGCCAATCACTTTTATTTCTATGCCAAAGACAAAGCAGGCAATGTTAGCAAGGTGGTGTTTAATGGCGAAAAACCAAGAGACATAGAAAAATCTGAACAGATAGTGATGATGGGCTACCTTGATGGCGATACTTTTCGCTGTTCCAGAATTCAGATGAAATGCCCGTCGAAATACAAGAAAGATATGGTTGCAGAGGGAAGCGCAAGCTAACTAAACAGCAAGACCATAAGCAGCAAACAATACGCGCGCAGACAACACTAATAAATGTAAAGGAATAACCTAAGGAGTTTTTCAACTCTGGAAGATTAGACGCCAAAAAACTAAGAATGGATACACAGTTTGTAGGAGAGCATTTGAGGCCCGGGCAACTGGGCCATTTCTTTGTAATCACCTCTTTTGTAGGCGCACTGTTTAGCGCATTCAGCTATCTGTGGGCCGTGCGTTCAGAAAAAACCGCGCCCGACGCCAGCCGCACATGGCAGCTACTGGGCAGGTCGGGCTTTGTTGCCCATTCGGCATCGGTTATCAGCATTTTCATCGCCCTGTTCTACGTTATAGAAAATCACCTTTTCGAATATCACTACGCCTGGGAACATTCGTCGCTGTCGTTGCCCGGCAAATACCTCTTAGCATGCTTTTGGGAAGGTCAGGAAGGCAGTTTTATGCTATGGACGTTCTGGCATTGCGTGCTGGGACTGGTGGTAATGCGCACAGCCAAAGGTCTGGAAACACGCACTATGGCCATAATAGCGCTGGTGCAGGTATGCCTTGCCACCATGATACTGGGCATTTACCTCGGCCCCGATATAAAAATTGGCAGTACCCCATTCTCACTTCTGCGCAATACTATGGGCAATGCGCCAATTTTTGCCATGCCCAACTATCTCGACTTCGTAACAGATGGCAACGGACTGAATGTATCGTTACGCAACTACTGGATGGTAATACACCCACCGGTATTGTTTTTAGGGTTTGCAAGCACGCTTATACCATTTGCCTACTGCCTTGCCGCGCTATGGAAAGGCGACTATTCATCATTTGTGAAGCCAACTATAGCCTGGAGTTTGTTTAACGGAGCTGTGTTGGGCGCAGGTATTATGATGGGCGGCGCATGGGCATATGAGTCGCTCAATTTTGGCGGCTACTGGGCATGGGATCCTGTAGAAAATGCATCGCTGGTACCCTGGATAACGCTGATAGCAGGGCTGCATACGCTGTTGGTGTACAAAAGCACCGGGCGGGCGTTCACCGTTACCATGCTTATGCTTATACTCACGCACTTGCTGGTGTGGTACTCCACATTCCTAACCAGAACAGGCATTCTTGGTAAAACGTCGGTACATGCGTTTACCGGCGATGGCAAAGCGCTTACCTATCATTTGCTCATTGTTATAGCCATATTGTTAAGCATATCTATAGCGCTCCTGGTAGCTCGCTGGCGCAGTATGCCGCGCATAAAAACAGAGGAAGGCATCTTGACGCGGGAGTTCTGGATGTTTATCGGTTCGGTAATATTATTCCTTGCATCTGTACAGATCATTCTTACCACATCTATACCCGTATGGGAGCCGCTGGCAAAATGGATTACCGGCAAAGACTTTGCTCCGCCCGTTGACCCGGTCACCCACTACAATAATATTCAGGTATGGGTAGCCATTATTGTGGGCATACTTGCTGCCACTGTTTTGTTTATGAAATACAAAACCGCCAGCGCTGCGGCCCTTGGCAAGCGCCTGGCTATTACAGCCACAGCCGCATTGGCAATGACAATAGCTATCGCTAAGGGGCAACACATAAGCACATGGCAATACCAGATCATGCTATTCTCTGCCAGTTATGGTGTTATTGCCAGCATTTATTTTGGCGTTCTGGTGCAAAAAGCGCGCTTTAAGTTGCTGGGGCCCAGTGTCTCGCATCTGGGGTTTGCACTGGTAATGCTGGGCATATTACTATCTGCCTACAACAAACATGCTATATCGTTTAACACTACGGGCGAAAATTTCAATTTCGAAAAGCGCACTGCAGCCGAAAAAGCTAAAGAAAACATGGAAAACGTATTGCTTTTTCATGGCGTGCCGGTGCCTATGGACGACTACTGGGCTACCTATGTAGGCGACAGCCTGAGCATGACGGGCAAAGACAAAATAATGTATTACAAGGTAAACTTCGAACGTAAGGATTTTAAAACTAACGAAGTGCTGGAGCGATTCACATTGTATCCCGACGCCTTTATTAATACAAAAGGACAAGGCGTGCTAACCGTGAACCCATC